>JALZWC010000280.1 GCA_023300255.1 Saprospiraceae bacterium
TTTTTAAAATTTTAAAAAAAAATCACTATTTCTTTCTAATCCTTTGAACTATCTAGTAAAATCAACAATTACCTCCATTCAGAAACTAAAAAGAGGCAGGAAAAGTTTCACCTTCTCCTACCTCTTTTTAGTAAAAAAAATTATTTTTTTAAATTATTCGTTTAAAGTAAGTTGTTTGATGGTTTAAAAAGGAGAATCAGAAGGACCTTTAGCACTTTTGTTCTCTTTATTTTTTTTGATAGGAAATAGTAAAATTAAGCACGTTTTACCCTAGCTCTTTGCTTATACCGCTGTAATTGCCTAGTCAATACCGGTATTGAAGAATCAACTGCTGCTTCAAATGTTCTGTGTGTTTCTTTGGTTACGATAGTGTTTCCAGGGACTTTTAAATAGATTTCTACAATCTTATTTTTTGTTTTCCCCCCATTATCCAATTTCATGACAACCTCCACACCAACAATGCGGTCGAAGAATTGCTCTAATTTTTGCACCTTTTTCTGAATAAACTTCAATAACTTCTTATCTGCTGAAAAGTGAATTGATTTAGTCTGTACTTTCATAAAATAAACTTTAGGTGTGTGAAATAAATAGAGTTATTATCTTTAATGATTCTTAATTTGTGTCTAATTTTTTCGCTTTGGGATGGGCTTGTTCATATATTTCTTTTAATCGTTCTATCGAATTATGGGTATATACTTGTGTAGCAGCTAAGCTAGAGTGCCCCAGCAATTCTTTAATAGCATTCAAATCTGCGCCATTATTCGATAAATGAGTGGCAAAAGAATGACGTAGTATGTGAGGACTTCGTTCTTCTTGCGTTGTTACCATTCCCAAATACTTCTTCACTAAATTATAAACCAGTTTGGGATATAATGGCTTTCCTTTCTTCGTTAGAAATAATTGGCCGATACTCAACATCTCTGGAAAAGTGCTCTTCCTTAGCTCTAAATAGTTAGTTATTTGCAATCTTAGGTCTCTATTAATAGGAATTATACGTTCTTTATTACCTTTCCCTAATACTTTTACCGCTTGACCTTGAAAATCAATGTCAGAAATTTGAAGATGAATTAATTCTGACCGCCGCATCCCTGTTTGATAAAATAGATCCATTATCAAACGATCCCTCACTCCTTCATAATCTACAGAAAATGCTACATTTTCGAATAACATCTCCAAAGGGCGCTGCTCCACAAACACAGGTAGTCGTTTCCCTGTCTTAGGCATTACCACCTTTAACATCGGATTCTTCTCTAGCTTCCCTTTTTTTATTAAAAATTGAAATAATGATTTGAGTGTGGATAGTTTTCGATTAATTGATCGAGCACTTATCTCTTCTTGCATTAAAGCAATAATCCATGACCGGATATGAAAGTGCGTTATTTCTGAGTTGGTAGTAATCGAATAGGTAGCAACAAGGTAGGTTCTAAACTGTTCTAAATCAGTTTGGTACGCTTTTATTGTATGTTTAGAAAAGCGCTTTTCAAATGTAATATAGGCTAAAAACAGATCAAACTTCATATATAGATAGAGTGCAATTACGTAGTGTTGTTCAAAAGAAGCTATACAATTCTATAGTTAGGGATCAGGAAATAAATAATCTACCATTCTGACTTGTCCTTTTTATTCGTAAAAAAACTTAAAAATGAAGCCGTAGCTCTGCTATGACTTAATTTTGAAGCTTCTTTACGAATAAAAATTACTGCGCCATAATTGGTACATTATTTAATTCCTGGTCCCTTAGCTTCTTATAAAAATAAATGTAGGGAAATTAAATGGACAATGCAACTATAAACCTTGCAATAAATTTATTTTATTATAATTTCACAGAATATGGTTTGGTACTTGCAACAAAGAGTATGTTTTCAGGGAGATAGATATTAACAAATACAAAATTTTTATCAAGTCTTACTCAAATATAACATGAAACGACAACGGAAAGACAAACATTTTATCAAAAAACCTATTTATGAAGGAGGCCCACTAGCGTTAAAACAATTTATCACTAAGAATCTTCGCTATCCTAAGGAAGCATTAGCAGAAAAGATAGAAGGAACCGTTGTTGTTCGCTATTCTATCAATTATAAAGGAAAAGTAATAGATACGAAAGTTATTTCGGGTTTAAGAGGTGGTTGTGAGGCCGAAGCCATACGATTAGTTCGTTTGCTGGTTTTTACCGTTCCAAGGAATAGAGGCGTTAAGGCGCTATTTCACAAGGATTTACAGATACATTTCAAATTACCTGTTGAAAAAGAAACTACTGTTCAGTATAATTTGACATCTTCTTCAAAAAACGATATTAAAGAAAAAAATATTCCCAAGAAAACGGGTTATACTATTACCGTGAATTGGTAAATAAGGGAATAGGAAAAATATAACTTACCATTCTACGGTCTTATTTGCTCTTCTTCGGCATTGCCAAAATACTCATTATGCTAAGGCAGCATCTCCTCCGAGGCTTAGTCTCTTTCTGCTTCTGGGCAAAAGCCATCGCTCGTTTTGAATACGCATCATTAATGAAATATTCAATCGCAGATGTCCCCCCTTCTTTTAAAACGAGCGATGGCTTATGCCCAGAACAAACCTGTCTATCAGACAAGTCAGAAAAAAACAAGCGTATTGAGAACTTACACTACTTCCTTTTGTATTTTTGTTACAGAAGTTGTTTAAACTTCGCAGAAAATTCTCTACCGTACACTTTTGATTATTGAACGATTTTGTAGGGGCAATCCCTTGTGGTTGCCTACACTACTGGACATTTTTAGAAAAGAGAGTAGAGAATCGAGAGTAGAGATGTATTTCGATTAGACCTGCCTGCCAAGGCACGCAGGTTTAAACGAAATCTGTCTCTATTCTCTGCTCTCGCTTCTCTGTTCTTTAAAATGTCCAGTAGTGTAGTGGTTGCCCAAATTTGCCACCGAACTAGGGCAACCACAAGGGATTAGGGCAACCACAAGGGATTGCCCCTACAAGAATCCTCAATTTTATAAAAGTGTACGGTAGCAAAGCAGAAAATAAAAGGAACAATGAAAAGGCTATACATCTACACATTTTTACTATTTTATATTTTACTATTCTTTATTACTGCTTGTCAAGATTCAGGAGACTCCTCCTCCCCTACCACAGCTGTATTTCAAAAAATAAATAGTACCCATAGTGGTATAGTTTTTAGCAATACCCTGACTCCCGATGTCACTACTAAGAACAATCTTCTAGATTTTGATTTTTTCTATAATGGTGCAGGTGTTGGTGTAGCAGACATCAACAATGATGGTTTAACCGATATTTTTTTCGTCGCTAATCAAACAGACAATAAGCTCTATCTCAACAAGGGGAATTTACAATTTGAAGATATAAGTGATAAAGCTGGTATTAATATCAATAAACAATGGTCTAATGGGGTATCTTTTACAGATGTTAATCAAGACGGCTGGTTAGATATTTATGTTGCTCAAGGAGGCCCTTCAGAAAATAGGGCAAATCTATTATTTATTAATCAACAAGATCTTACGTTTAAAGAAAGTGCTGCCGCTTACGGATTGGCAGATACAGGCATTAGTACGCAGTCTGCCTTTTTTGATTATGATAAAGATGGAGATCTGGATTGTGTAGTGATGAATGAAAATCCTTTGTATGGAATGGACCCTGTTTCCTTTTATACTACTATAGGAACACAAGAAGGACTGCTACATAAAAGTTGTAGCCATTTGTATCGAAACGATGATGGTCAATTTACAGATGTTACAGAAGCAGCTGGTCTACTACAACCTAGTTTTGGATTGGGACTAGTTGTCAGCGATATCAATAATGACAATTGGTTAGATATTTATATCGCTAATGATTATTACTTACCTGATGCACTCTATATCAATAAGCGAAATGGCACTTTCACGGATGAGATAAAAAATAAGACGAAGCAAATTTCCTTTTATGGAATGGGGGCAGATATTGCGGACATTAATAATGACGGCAATCAAGATATTTTTGTACTAGACATGGCAACTCAAGATCACTATAGAGCAAAAACCTTAATGGCTTCTATGAGTACGGCCAACTTTAATATGCTGGTCAATCGCTTTCGCTTTCCTTATCAATATATGTACAACACCTTGCAATTAAATATCGGTAATGACCAATTTAAAAATATAGCGCACTATGCGGGTTTAGCAAAAACCGATTGGAGTTGGGCAGGTTTAATGGTAGACTTAAATAATAATGGTCAGAAAGAAATCTTTGTGACCAATGGTTATAGAAAGTATGCTTTAGATAATGATTTTAAAAATAAAGTAGAAGCTGCAAAAAGACAATATAAAGGAGCTGTTCCCAATCAAGTAAAACAAACTTTGTACGATCAAATGCCGACGGAAAAATTACCCAATCTACTATATGCAAATATAGGGGATATGCGTTTTAAAGATCAGGCGAATCAATGGGGTTTAGGAGAAGCTACTTATTCCAATGGTGCCGCATATGCAGACCTTGACAATGATGGCGATTTAGAATTGATTGTTAATAATATGGATGCAACTGCTTCTTTATATAAAAATACTTCTATTGAAAATGGAATAGGTAATTATCTCCGCATCAAAACAAAAGTAAACTTTGCTAAAGTTACCTTAATTTATGACGGGCATATTCAATTCTCAGAAGCTAAAACTGTTAGAGGTTATTTATCCGCAGTAGAGCCGACCGTTCACTTTGGTCTGGGTATGCAGGATGTAATTGACACGGTACGAATCGAATGGCCAGATGGAAGTAGAACAGAGCAATATCAAGTAACAGCCAATCAAGAATTAACAATTGAAAAAAAGTCAACAGCAGCAATAGCAACTAAACCTACCTCACCTCATGCCTTATTAAAACAAGTGTCTATCGGACAATTAAAATTAGCTTTTCGGCATAAGGAAAATATTTTTAATGATTTTGAAAAGGAAATCTTATTGCCTTATAAGCAATCAACTATAGGGCCTTGCATATCAAAAGGTGATTTAAATGGAGATGGTCTAACTGACTTATTTATTGGTGGTGCTTCTGGTCAAGCAGGGGCTATTTTTATTCAAACAGGAGACCAACTTAAGAAGCTTACAAGTCCTGCCCTACAACAGGATGCTGTCCATGAGGATATGGAAGCACTCTTCTTCGATTATGATGCCGACGGTGATCAGGATTTATATATTGTTAGTGGAGGGAATGCTTTTCCAATTAATTCCGAACAATACCAAGACCGAATATATCTTAATGATGGACAAGGAAATTTGACAAAAGCATCTGTAGCAATTTTAGTTAAATACAAACTAAGTGGCAAGTCTATCTGCGCAATAGATTATGACAAAGATGGAGATACAGATTTAATCATTGGTAATAGAATTGTTCCACAAAACTATCCGAAGGCCGCCCCTTCTTTAATTCTAGAAAATGAAGGTGGACAATTAAAAGAAGTAACCTTAAGTGTGGCACCTGAGTTAGCCAATTTTGGAATTGTGAATAAAGTAATTAGTACCGATTTCAATAATGATGGTTGGGAAGATTTTATTGCTGTTGGAGAATGGAGCGGTATTGGTCTCTTTGAAAACAAAGAAGGAATCTTTGAAAACGTTGCACCGCTAAGTGATCTACAAGAAAGAGGTTGGTGGTTTACGGTAGCAGAGACAGATGTCAATAAAGATGGTTTGACAGATTACCTTATTGGCAACCTAGGACAGAACAGTAAATTTAAAGCTAGTATCAAAGAACCATTCAAGGTATTTGCTACTGATTTTGATGACAATGGCACCAATGACATCGTGCTGAGTAATCCATATAATGGCGAATATGTGCCGAGTAGAGGTAGAGAATGTTCGTCACAACAAATGCCCTTTATTGCAGAAAAATTCCCCACCTATGATGCCTTTGCTAAAGCATCCTTGTCAGATATATATGGCGAAAAATTAGACTCCGCAGTGGCTTATGAAGCGAATACCTTTGAGTCTATTTTATTATTAAATCAAGGAGCTAGTATTTTCAAAAAAATAGCTTTACCTCCTGCTGCACAAACAGCCCCAATTCTTTCCATAGCTATACAAGATGTCAATAAAGATGGTTTTGAAGATGCCATCATTGCAGGTACGATTTATAATACGGAAGTAGAGACGCCTAGATGGGATAGTGGGTCTGGACAGGTATTATTATCTAACGGAAAAAATGGATATGCGTCTATTCAATCGCCTACTGGTTTATATATAGATGGGAATGTAAAAGATTTAGAGGTGATATCTATTGATGGAAAAAATTATTTGATAGCGGCTCGGAATAATAATTTATTAGCGGTGTATCAGTTTTTGAAATAAGCGTAAAGCAAGCGATTTGACAACGAACGACGTTCCTTCGAGGAACGTCGTTCGTATTGACATTTGTCAAAAACCAAAAATAAATACTTGAGTTTACTGTCTCCTTTTCGTACCTTTATTAACTTCTTATGCGCATTTCAATAATTGTAACTACTCAGATGTCTGGGGCGAGGAGTCAGGGATCAGATAGCGTCATGTTAAAAGAAGTTTTCATTTTCATAAACCAAGAATAAGTGTTTTGCAATAAAGCACCTTGTAAACTTGGCAGTAGCACTCTTTTCCTGACACCTGACACCTCACTCCTGACACCTGAGTAGTTACCAATAATTTATAAATTTATTTTTATGAAAAATTTACTACTCCTTTTCTTATTTATTCTCAGTTCTACTATGATGATAGC
>JALZWC010000281.1 GCA_023300255.1 Saprospiraceae bacterium
AATACCACTACGCAAGGTACTTATACTCCTGGAGGCGGTGGTATTTGGCAAGTAGGTACGATGCCAGCAGGTACTTGTGAAACATTAAAAATCACGGTAAAACTCGTCGATTATGGTAAGATAAAAAATAGTGCAGAAGTTACCAACGTCGATAAAGAAGATATAGATTCTACGCCCAACAATGACGATGGCGATCAAAGTGAAGATGAAGAAGCAATGGCCATGTTTACGCTAGAAGAGTTTGATTTGGCCTTGAAAAAAATATTAGATCCAAGTCAACAAGTACCGTTAATGATGGTGGGAGACACCATTACTTATTGTATGATCGTAGAAAACCAAGGAGGGGTTAATGCTTATAATATTGAATTGAATGATAACCCGCCAATAGAATTAACAATCATTGATCCCAACTGGACCAATACAGGAAGTTACTGGGAATATAAATATATAGATAGCCTATTAGTCGGTGAATCTGATACGATTAAATTTTCCTCTATTTTAAATTCCGTACCACCAGATACCTTTGCCATTAATTATGCAGAAATCACAACTGCCGAAGATGGTGATGGCGACCATCCAACGGATAGTGATTCTGACGGAGATACAGATCCAACAAATGATCCTTTCGATGATAATGTCACAGACAACACCAATGGAGATGAAGACGATCATGATCCCGCGATTATCTATGTAGAGGTAGTAGATTTAGCTTTAAAGAAAGAAACCAATATCACTACGCCTGTAAAAGTTGGAGATAATATTCCTTATACGATCACTATTTATAATCAAGGAAACATTCCAAGTACGGACATTAAAATATCAGAATACATCCCTGATGGTTTAGCATTAAACACGGCACTTTCTCCTGGGTGGATAGATATGGATAGCATCGCTATGATCACCCTAAGTGACACCATTGGATTTATGGAATCCACTACGGTAATGGTTACCATGACGGTATTACCAAATAATACCAATCCTTTAGACCTTGTCAATGTAGCAGAGATTACTTCTTATAGAGATACGATGGGTTTTGATATTACGAGTCTTGATCAAGATAGTGATGGGGATACAAATCCTACTAATGATAATGTCCCTACACCAGGCGACCCAGATGATAATTATGTAGATGGAGACAAAGATAAAGGAGAAGATGAAGATGATAGTGATCCAGCAGGCTTAACAGTATTTGATTTAGCTTTAAAGAAAACAACCGCAGAAGTAGGTCCTTTTACCTATGGAGATATTGTAACATTTGACTTCACCATTTATAATCAAGGAAATGTTCCTAGTACGAATATTGAAGTAACAGAATTTATTCCTTGTGGATATATTTTTGATCCAGCTATCAATCCTATTTGGACCAGTGGCACAGGTAATACAGCAACTACCAATATAACAACTTTACTAAATCCTGGAGATTCCACTAGCGTTTCTATTGATTTAATTGTCCAGCCTTGTGGCGCTACTGATGCATGGAAAAATAAAGGTGAAATTAGTTATAGTGAAGACGATAAAGGTAACGATACCTCTGATAACGATACAGATAGTGATGCAGACAATAATCCTGATAACGATGGTACTATGGAGGACAATGCCGTAAATGGAGAAAACGAAGATGAAGATGATAGTGATTTCGAAGTCATTAAAGTCGCAGATTTAGCATTGATTAAAACCATTCAAACACCTGCACCTTATACCTATGGGCAGTTAATTAAATTTGAGTTTACGGTTTACAATCAAGGAAATGTTCCTAGTACCAATATAGTCCTCTCTGACTCTATCCCTGCTGGCTTTGCATATGATGCAGCTAATAATCCAGGATGGTTAGGTACGACACCTATAGTTGGTTATGCAATTACAGATAATTTATTACCTGGTGATTCAGCTAAAGTGAATATTTATTTAGAATTGTTAGCGACAAGTGGCAGTAATAGTCATTATACCAATATCGGTGAAATTAGTCTAGCACAAGATACATTAGGTATAAATCTAGTTGATGCAGACAGTGATCCAGATACAGATTTCAGTAATGATACAGGTGGAGAACCAGAAGGACCAACAGACGATCAAACGGATGGAGATGGTACGGATGATGAAGATGATCATGACCCTGCGATTGTTAATGTTTTTGATTTAGCCTTAAAAAAGACAACTGCTGCAACAGGTCCATTTAAATATGGAGATACTATTTCTTTTGATTTCACTGTGTACAATCAAGGAAATGTTCCTAGTACCAATATTGAAATAACAGAACAGATTCCTTGCGGATTTGCTTTTAATTCCAGCTTAAATACCAATTGGACAGCAGGAGCAAATAACACGGCCACCACCACAATAACAGATATATTACAAGGAGGCGATTCTACTATTGTTTCTATTCAATTCCTTATTCAACCATGTGGCACTTTAGATGCTTGGAAAAATACAGGAGAAATAAGTGGTAGTGAAGATGATGAAGGGAATGACACTACAGCAGATGATATTGATAGCAATGCCAATGACGATCCCAATGATGATGGAGATATGGAAGACAATGCCATCAACAATGAAAACGATGACGAAGATGATAGTGATTTTGAAATTATTGACATTTTTGATTTAGCACAA
>JALZWC010000282.1 GCA_023300255.1 Saprospiraceae bacterium
GAGTAATACTATGTGAACTATGTATCTATGTGGTAAATTCGTCAACATTATATGTGTTTTCCCCCAATTCTTTACACACTCTGTTCAATTAAACTACATCTTGTATTAAATTAGCATTTATGAAAATACTTTCTACCTCACAAATAAAAGATTGGGATACCTATACAATCCAAGAAGAATCCATTACTTCACTTCAACTAATGGAGCGAGCTGCATCTGCTTTTTCTAGGTGGTTTCTTGAGCATTTTCCCGATACAGAAAATGCGACTATTAAAATATTTTGTGGCACTGGCAATAATGGTGGAGATGGTTTAGCTATTGCCAGATTATTGCATCATAAATGCTATAATGTAGTATTATTCTGTTGTCAAATTTCGACTAAAACAACTCCAGATTTCAATCAAAACCTTAAGCAATTACCTAGAAGGAATGCCATTCCTATTTTCACCATTGGTCTTAATACCCCTTTTCCAGACCTAAGCGAGCAAGATATTGTAGTAGACGCCCTATTTGGTTCTGGGTTAAATCGAGAAATTACTGGTTATTGGGCTTCCTTAATAGTACATATTAATCAAAGCAAAGCTATTAAAGTAGCGGTAGATATCCCCTCTGGCCTATATGCAGACCAATACACGGCTGGCCAAGCCTTGAAAGCTGATTACACTTTGAGTTTTCAATTGCCTAAATTAGCTTTCTTCTTTCCTGAAAATGCAGAAAAAATAGGAACTTGTTATGTCCAACCCATTGGGCTAAGTCTTTACTTTCTACAACAAACCGAAACACCTTTTCATTTTATTGATTCCAAATTAATAGCAGCTCTTTATAAATCTCGAAAAAAATTTGATCACAAAGGCACTTTTGGACATGCCCTACTAATAGGAGGTAGTCATGGAAAGATTGGAGCTATCCATCTCGCATCAATGGCTTGCTTAAGAAGCGGTGCTGGCTTGGTAAGCATTCACGCCCCTCAATGTGCCTATACTATCTTACAAATTAGCGTCCCCGAAGCTATGGTGAGTCTAGATAATCATCAACATTACTATTCTAATAATCCACCTTTAACAAGGTATAGAGCAATAGGTATTGGCTGTGGGCTCGACCAAAAAAAAATATCTCAAACGGCCTTACTAGAATTAATACAAATTAGTCCAATCCCATTAGTACTCGATGCGGATGCCTTAAATATTTTATCTAATAACAAGGAATGGCTTGCCCTTTTACCTGCAAATAGTATTCTAACACCACATCCAAAAGAATTTGAACGACTATTTGGTAAAAGTGCCAATGACTTTGAAAGAAATCAAATACAACGAGTCCAAGCTATTAAATTAAAAATATTTATTATATTAAAAGGCGCCCATACTTGCATTGCCTGTCCTGATGGCACTTGTTATTTTAATACAACAGGGAATCCTGGTATGGGAACTGGTGGTAGCGGAGATGTATTAACTGGTATCATCACAGCACTAGTTGCGCAAGGCTATTCTTCAAAAGATGCTGCGCTATTCGGGGTTTATCTTCATGGCCTTGCTGGCGATTTAGCAGCGAAAGAAATGGGACAAGAGTCGCTAATAGCCAGTGATATTATCCGATTCTTAGGAAAAGGATTCCTAGGAATGAAATCTGATCTTCAAAAATGATCTATTCCATTTGACACGTGTACAAACTACAATTGAAATTATACTTAGATATATCTATTAAAAAATATAATTCTTTAACTTACAACCCTTTAAACTTTTCATATAATTAAGTATATTTGTAATCCTACGTATATAACTTCTCAAATAGATTGAGCATTTCTGCTCAAAACATTCCCGTCACTCATTTTAAAGTCTACTTAGCCCCTCTTTTAGCTTGCATGTAATAACATGCGTTGTCAATCAATTTTTCTCAAACAAAAACAATGAACAAGCAACTAAAAGTAATCGCTATACATATAGTAGTATGTCTTTTATTTAATACCAACGTCTTTGCTCAGCCTGATCTTAGTATAGATAGAGATCGACTGATCAGAGATCTTCGAACAGATTTATTAGACAATAATGATCAATGCTACATTAATGAAGGATGCGTTGGAGGATATGGTGCTAGGCAATTGATTAAATTCACTACGCATATTAGAAATCTTGGTGACCAAGATTTTGTTGTAGGGGCCCCACCTAATAACCCTAGCCTAGAAAACGATATTTGGGAATGGGATGAGTGTCATCAACACTGGCATTATGAAAGTTATGCTCGATATATTTTATACGATCAGAATGGAAACCAAACTCCAGCTGGTTTTAAGAATGGATTTTGCCTGATGGACTCAGAATGTAGTAATGGCGGTACGCTAACCTATACCTGTAGATATCAAGGTATATCTGCTGGATGTGGGGATATTTACTCTTGGTCGCTACCTTGTCAATGGATAGACGTAACAGATATTCCTAGTGGGGTCTATCGCTTAGTCAATCAAGTTAACTGGCTACGCTCCGATGATTACTTTGGTAATTCAGAAGTCAATTACTCTAATAATGAAGCGAGTATCTGTTTACAAATAAGTAGAGATGCAAATGGAAGGCATCTTGTAAATGTTTTGTCTGATGCTAATTGTGACTGTACAGACAATGATTTTGATGGCGTATGTGCTATTGAGGATTGTAATGATAACAATGCTAATCTTCCAGCTACTCCTGGTACTAGCTGTAATGATAATAATACTAATACGAGTAATGATGTAATTCTTGCAGATGGTTGTACTTGCCAAGGAACTATTATTAGCTGTCCAGATGCAGATAACGATGGTATTTGTGCTGATGAAGATTGTAATGATAACAATCCTAATTTTCCTGCTATCCCTGGTACTAATTGTAATGACAATAATCCTATCACTTCTAATGATGTAATTCTCGCAGATGGCTGTACTTGCCGGGGTACTTCTGACAATGGAGAAACTACTATCTCTTGTGGGCCACTAACAATTACTTATGGTGGAGGACAGATAGATATAGTTGGAAGCAATAATTATAAGTTTAAAATTCATGACCTAAATAATGGTTGGAGCGAGGTCTTTAGTTGTAGTTCTAATTGTGGTAGCTCTCAAACTGTTCCATTACCAAATGGATTCTATAAAATCAAAGTTTATAATTTCAATTGGTCTGTATTGGAATGTGAGGTTGATGTAATGCTTACAAATAGTACAGGTACTTGTCCTGATGCGGATGGCGATGGCGTATGTGCTGCTGCTGATTGTAATGATAATAATCCAAATCTTCCCACTACGCCTGGTACGCCTTGTAGTGATAATAATAGTGCTACTTCTAATGATGTAATTCTTGCAGATGGTTGTACTTGCCAGGGTACGACAGGTGAAGGCAGTAATGGAACTACTATTAGTTGTGGAGAAATTACTATCGTATATGGTAGCGGTCAAATATCAATGGCAGGCAACAGTAGTGATCTTTATCGTTTTAAAATACACGATTTGAATAATGGTTGGACAGAGGTATTAAATTGTATTACTAGCGATTGCGGTTCCTCTAAGACAGCAAATCTTCCTGATGGCTCCTATAGAGTTAAAATATATAATGCTAGCTGGGTGATTATTTGTGACCAAGATATCAATCTATCTGGAGGGGGATCTTGCATCGATGCGGATGGCGATGGCATATGTGTCGCTTCTGATTGTAATGATAATAATGAAAATCTTCCTGCTACACCAGGATCAAGTTGTAATGACAATAACAGCAATACAACCAATGATGTGATCCTTGCGGATGGCTGTACTTGTCAAGGCACGACAGTGGAAGGGGGTAATACAGACACTTGTAGTGATATTAATATTACGACTTCTGCTAATACCATCAATATTACTGGTCTAACAGCGCCTATTGAAATCATAAAAGTATACCGAGTCAATAATGGGTGGCAATTAGTATATGATTGTGCTGCTAACTGTGGTACACAACAAGAGATTACTAATTTAGCTCCTGGAAATTATATAGTAGAAGTACAGTTTTTCACTGCTAGTTGGAGTTCTATTTGTTCTGAGCAAAAAACATTAGTCGTTTCCAATATTGTTTCGGACGATAGTAATACACCCTCTTTTCTTATAGGAAATGAACATACAGCTAATCTTCATAACAAACCTATCAAATTTGATCTGTATCCAAATCCTGCACAAGAAAAGATTTGGGTAAATTTATCTAATTGGGATAATCAAGTTGTAGAATTAAAAATAGTTAACCATCTAGCTCAAGTAGTAGTTCAATATACGCTGCACCATCAAGCAGGAATGGTGCATCCAGTAGAGGTACCTAACTTAAGTAATGGCTTACATTTTGTTCAGATTAGTAATGGCACCCAAACATTAACTAAGAAATTATTTATTTCTAAGTAATTAGATAATTAAGAGACAAAAAAAGCCGCCGAGGAGTAGAGACTCCTTGGCGGCTTTTTTTGTTTAAGGCAAAGAGTAAGAATAAATTAGCCATTTTAACCTGCCCAGCAAGCCCGTCCGCTTTGCGGTTCACTTGCTCTGCAAGCTCATCCTCTAAG
>JALZWC010000283.1 GCA_023300255.1 Saprospiraceae bacterium
AACTCAGTCAAAGTATCAACAATTCTCCTTCATTAAAGCAAAAACTAAGAACAAAATAAGCTACCCTAAATTACGAACTTATTCCATACACATTCCTTATCTATTTCCTACTCCCTAAACTTCATCGTCCATGTTTAATTATATCCTTAAAAGGATTCTATACTTTATACCCACTCTTTTTTTCATTTCTGTGATTATCTTCTTGCTCAGTAAAAGTGCGGGCGAGCACCTTACTTGTGAAGAGGATGAACGATTTAGTCAAGAAGATTGTCGGAAAGAAGCACATGAAAAAGGATACGACCAACCTGCATTTTATTTCTCGATTAGTACTGCTGCTCATCCTGATACCTTGCATCGTATTTTTCAAGAAGAACACCGAATAGCCCTCCAAAAATTAATAGGACAATTTGGTAATTGGGAACAAATAACGACTTACTATCAAGCCCTCAATAGCTTAGACAAAGCTATTACTATTAATCACTCTAAGTATAGAAATAATACCTCCATTACTATGAGTAAAACGATTAAAGTACTTTATGGTCAATACAAAATTCCCGTAATTGAAAGTCATCTCCAAAGCTTAGAAGCTACTTCAAAGGACAGTTCTACATTGGCGTTACGTCCATCCATTCTTACGTTAAAAAATGCTTTTAATGAAGTTCAACAAAAGGCGACGCCAGGAAAATTATTATGTCCTAGTTTTCAATTTCATGGCTTATCTAATCAATACCATCGATGGGTAACCAACTTTATGAGTGGCAATTTTGGGGTATCTAATAGAGATGCTAGACCAGTAGCCCAAAAGATTTGGGATCGCTTACCTTGGACCTTAGCTATTAATATTCCTGCCATTTTTTTAGCTTATTTGATAGCTATTCCTTTAGGCGTATATACTGCACTTTATAAAGATTCGGCATTCGATAGAAGAATTTCATTTGTATTGTTATTATTATTTTCCTTACCAGGCTTCTGGGTAGCTACTTTGTTAGTTAATCTATTTACCACCGCCCAATATGGGATGAAAATATTTCCTAGTATTGGAATCAGTTCCTTGTCAGGAGATGTATCTTTTTGGCATAAATTATCTGATAATATTGCCCATTTATTACTGCCTATATTTTGTGTTACTTATGGATCATTAGCGTTTATGACTCGCCAATTACGTAACAGTATGCTAGATATCTTTCAACAAGATTTCATTAGAACTGCTCGTGCTAAAGGTTTGAATGAACAAGCGATTGTTTGGAGGCATGCTTTTAGAAATTCTATTTTTCCACTAATCACCATATTTGGTAGTATATTACCTCGTGCTTTTGCAGGTAGCGTTATTATCGAGGTAATCTTTAATATACAAGGAATGGGCTATTTAATGTGGGATTCTATCTTCGCCCGAGATTGGCAGGTAGTATATACCGTCTTAATGATTGCTGCTTTATTAACAGTGACAGGTATATTACTGGCAGATTTATTATATGCTTTTGTTGATCCTAGAGTACAGTTTAGTAGAAATAAATAAGGCGGTTAGCTACTACGCTATCCGCCAAAATAGAAGGCTTGGCGACAAAGTCACCAAGCCTTCTATATTAATATTCGTTCTTAATTATTAACTATTGAGAACAGAAGAAAAAGAAATTACCACAAGTCTTCATAAAGTGAACATGACAACCGTTTTTTGCATTGATTCGGAAAGCTTCTAAATCAGCACCACTAGTATTCAATTGCATGTATTTTATTCTATGACGATCGGTATAGCCCATATTTCCTGTAATACCAGGTGATAATAGCGTCTCTGTAAAAGAGAATTCATTTGCCTCCCCAAATCCAGAATAGCCCATTCCTCGGAATACACCATCTAAAAATTCCGCATCTCTTGTACTACCATTGTATCGATCTTTTAACTTGTTATAAAAGTCCGCACCGCTCATCCCATTCGATTTTCCAAATTGTGGTCTTGCGCCTAAACGTCTAACTGATTTAGGTGCTGTTCCAACTGGAATATTAAAGGATGGATTAGTATTAGTTGTACAATCACATACAGGAGCTGGTGGCGGTGGTGGCTTTGGCAATATTAAAGTAACCGCATTTCCGCCTGCACTACAATCAATACTAGATGCTGGCAAATCAACTCTAGCTGATTCCTTACCACTTTTGTATGCTACCAATTCGTAATCATCTAAACAATTAATATCTAGATCAAACTTGCCATCATTATTCGCTGAAATCACTGTAGAATCACCTGTGATTTTATTGTATAATACCACTCTTGAATCTGATGCAATACTTTTATCTTCCCATATTACATTTCCACCTAAAGGAAAAGATTTTTTCACTAAAGGAACGATATATGGATTTTCTGCAGCCATTTCATCTGCACAAACTTCTTTACTCCAATACTCATAGCCTGGCTCATCTACTTCTACCTCATAACATCTTCTATAAGTAATATCAGGAGTAGTTACACCATTCGCATCGGTTGTATACTTTTCTGTGCCAGCAATCTCTTTAACATTCACTAAAGCGTTGCCAATACGCGCTCTTGTAGCGGCATCTTCTACAGCCAAAGTAACAGGTGCTTTATTGATTTTCCAACAGTAAATGTCATCGCCTCCTTTACCACCTGCTCGATTAGAAGTCAAATAACCACTCTCGCCGTCAGGTAATAAAACAAAGCCTAAATCATCTCCAGCTGAATTAAATGGTGCGCCCAAGTTAGCTGGTGTTGACCATGCGCCATTAGCCATTGAGCTAGAAAACACATCTAATCCACCACTACCATCTAGCCCGTTAGACGAGTAATATAAGTCACCCGTATTTGCTAGATATGGAAACAATTCATTTCCTGCTGTGTTTACAGTTGATCCAAGATTCATAGGAAGACTCCATCCTTCACCTTCCATACATGCTTTGTACAAGTCCATTCCACCTGATCCTCCAGGACGATCTGATGAAAATAATAGACATTGACCATCCGCAGAAAAAACAGGATGAGCTGTATTGAAATCTTCTCCACCTAATGGTAGCTCTTGTGTATTGACCCATTCCTCTCCTACTTTGTCAGCAGACATTAAACGGAAGTTCAATTTGTCATCATTACAAGCATTCATAAAATTGCTTTTGCCAGGATAATTTCTAGCAAACACCATTTTATTTCCATCAGGAGAAACAGTAGGAGTACCGTCATGGTACTTTCCTGATATATCTCCGCTTATAGGTCTCATGTTTTTGAAACCACAAGCTGGATCAGCAGCAGCGCCATCAGCACTTGCATCTGGCATACCTGTTTCTGATTTTAAACCTTGTGTACCCATGTCGTCTCTATCTGCATAAAACATTTTAGCAAAGTAGTCGTCCGAGTTACACTTATCTATCTTACCATCAAATGCTTCTCCATTCGTAGATGTAAACAATATGCCATCGCCATGTGGGACCGCACCGAACTCCATTTTATTGGAGTTAATAGATAAATTATTTAGTGACACTTCTTCGATCTGAGCGAAACAACTGCCAATCGCTAGAAGAAACACTATTGATAATATATTTTTTCTTATCATGATTTATAAATATCTTTAATTTAGGAGTCGGGGATCAGAAGTCAGAAGAAATAAAATTATCACTGACGTCTGATCCCTAACACCTATTTAGTGTCATTAAAAGAATCGTAAATTACTTGCCTCTTGATTACAACTTCCAAATAAATAACTAGCTGTTACCTCTGCAGTGCCACTAGATACCGTTCTTAACATAGATGTTGTAAAATCGTAAGAGATACCTGCTCTCAATCTATCCGTTAGCTGATATTGAATCATTCCATCCAAAGAATCTCCTACTCTATAATTAAGACCTACCCATAACTTTTCCATAAACACTAGGTTGGCATTTAGATCCACTTCAAAAGGAGCATTACTATTATAACTCACTAAGAAGCCAGGTACTAATTTGATATCTTTTTTAAGATCTAAAACAATTCCCCCCATTAAGTAATAACTACGAAAATCTCCTTCATCCCCAGAGATACCTACTTGTTCGAAGAAAGAAGATTTTCTTAATTGAGGAGCAGAAAGACCTAAATAAAAATCATTCTGTGTATAATATAAACCTAGACCTATATTAAATTCTGTAGAAGTACGCTCATTAGTTCCTATAAACTGATCTCCAAGATCTCCTGGATTAGTATCTTGCCAATCTGCTCGACCTCTATCGAATTGACCTTTGATTCCCAGCGCTAGTGTTCCTTCTTCAGAAACCTTGAAACGATAAGAATAATTAAGGTCTACGTAAGTATTTTTAAAGATTCCTGCTCGATCCGAGGTTAAACCTACACCAAAACCACTTCTTCCATTCCCAAAAGGTGTATGGAATTCAATTCTGCCCGTTTCAGGTGCTTTATCCAAGCCCATCCACTGATTTCTATATACACCATTAAGTGCTGGTGCACACAAACTGCCTGCATAAGCTGGGTTATAAGCCAGCCTATTAAACAGATGATGCGTAAACTGAACGTCATTCTGAGCTATTGCAACCAAGCCAAAGAATAACAGGAACGCAGTGTATAATATTTTCTTCATTTTAATTTTATTAATTTTTTGAGCCTAGTCAATTCATTAACTAGCTACTTGAAAAAATAGCCAGTTAATGAACGTACTGGGCACATAAATAATTAGTTTCCTTTAAATAATAGAGACATAACTAATTAAAATTATCTAGATATAGCGATACATCCTGTTCGTTTTTCAGCGCCTGGTTCTGTCAGAATATAATAATATGGACCAGGAGGTAATGGTTCTCCATCATGCGTTCCTGCCCAATTATTTGTATATCTGTCAGTTTCGAAAACTTCATCTCCCCAACGGTTGAATATTTTCAAACCCAAATCTTTAGAATCTGTACATGGAACATTAAACGTCTCATTTAATCCATCATTATTCGGTGTAATCACATCAGGTAGCACATTAGGAATAGTACAATCTGGTGCATTTTCTACAACTATATTTGCAAATGCTCGATCACATACTTGCTCTGGACAAACATTACTACAAACTTCGTACTCTACTACATCTGTTCCAGAGAAGCCATCATTAGGAACATACTGAAGCGCACCATTTACAATAGAAGCAGTACCATTAGCTGGCGGAGTAACAATAGTAATCTCGTTATCTCCTGCTGCTAAATCATTCACTATAATATTCCCCGCTTCTAATGCTGAATTGAACATGACTGTAAAATTATCATCTGCCGCAGTAACTGCTTCTGTCATCACATCAATCGTTACTTCCTCAGAGGAATATACACCACAATCGTTACTCAATGACCACGTTACAGCACTACTACCTGTTATTCCTGAAACTTCTGTAGTTGGACTAGTAGGATCAGAAAATATAATATTAGGACTAGAACTAGACCACATACCAGTACCAAACGCCGGTGTGTTGGCTTCAAGAGTCGTTGTGGTAACATTACAATCATCAATTGCTGGAACTCCCATAACCATAGCTGATTCATCTGGAATCGGTGCTACATTTATTAGGAATGGAGCAGAAGTACCTCCGCCACAATCACCACCTGAAGCGGTTACTGTATAATTTCCTGCACTTGCATTTTCTAAAGTTAATATTGGCTCATCTGTAGTTTGAACAGATACACCTTCTAAGAACCATTCATAAGTTGCTGGCCCACCAACACCATTAGCTGTTAATACAAGTCCTTCGCCTGGGCATAAGTCTGTATTATTAGCAGTAATACTTGGTGCAGCTGCCGCTTGTGCAACAGTTACCACTATTGCAGAAGATTCTGGTCCTTCACAGGTACTGATAGAAGGAATCATCGTATAGCTACCAGCCGCACCTCCTATAGAAAAGCTAGGTACATCTGTTGTACTAATTAAATTCCCATCTCTAAACCAGCTATAACTTACACCAGCACCAAGATCTGTTGCAGTAAGGTTTAAATTATCTCCTTCACATAAGTCTGCATCATCCGTCATGATTACGCCAGCTTCTGGTGCAGCACTGTTCGTAACTACTACAACATTAGATGTTCCACCTCCACATTCTGCACCACTTACTGCTACTGTATAAGTACCAGCAGATGCATCTGGAACTGGAAAGAATGGATCAGAAGTTGCTCCTAAAGAAACACCATCTCTAAACCACTCATAATTAGGAGTTCCACCCACACCTGAAGCGCTTAGCGTTAAGCCATCCCCTGGGCATAAGTTTGTTCTATCTGCTGATAAGGTCGGCGTCGCCACATTATCTCCTACACTAATAGCAATTGCATTAGAACTAACACCTGTACAACTACCCGCAGAAGGTACCATTGTATAACTACCTGCTACTGCTGCTGTTGCTAAAACAGGTGTTGTTGTTGTCGTAACTAATTGTCCATCTCTGAACCAGCTATAGGTGATACCTGCACCGAGATCAGTCGTTGTAATGTTTAAATTTTCTCCTGGACAAAGGCTATTATTATCTGAACTTATTGCTCCTGTACTTGGAAGCATAGCTCCTGTAACAACCACTGGCGCAGAAGTTCCACCACCACATTGCGCATTAAAAATAGATACCGTATAAGAACCAGGTCCTGTAGTTGGAAAGAATGGATCAGAAGTTGCTCCCAAAGAAACACCATCTCTAAACCATTCATAGTTAGGCGTTCCACCTACGCCTGAAACAGTTAATCTCAAATTTTCACCTGGACATAAGTCACTTCTATCTGCTGCGATAACTGGTGTAGCTGAATCTTCGCCAACACTTATTGCAACTGAATTAGAGATTGGTCCTTCACAGATGCCTATAGAAGGTATCATTGTATAAGTACCAGCAGTAGTTGGTCCTGCACCAACTGCGTAAGCAGGTTCTGATGTAGAGCTAACTAAATTGCCATTTAAATACCAATTATAAGTAACCCCTGCTCCTAAATCAGAAGCAGTTAAAGCAACTAATTCGCCAGGACAAAGGCTAGCGTTTCCTGCTGCAATATTACTTCCTCCTGGAGTATCTGTAACAGTTATAACAACTGGATTAGAAGGCGCACTTTCACAAATATCTTGTCTAGTAATAACTGTATAGGTACCCGAAGTATTAACCTGCAAACTAGGATTCGTAGTCGAAGTAAATAACGTACCATCTCTGTACCAATCATAAGTAGCGCCCGTGGCAGAAGATGTTGCTGTTAAAGTTAGATTTTCTCCACCACAAACACTTGACCCATTAGCTGATAAAGACGCTCCTACTGATGGGAATACTGTTACTGCTACAGAACTAGATTCTACACTAGTACAACCTTCTTGACCTACTTGGACAGAATAATTACCAGTGTTAGCAATCGTTACATTTCTCACGATAATGAAAGATTCAAAACCACTTGCAAATGGTGCTCCATTAAGGAACCAAGTATAGAATGCACCGGCTCCTGCTTGTGTAGCATTTATTTCAAAATCCATTCCTTCACATAGAATTGGATTGTCTATAATAATATTACTTTGTATTTGACTAGTATTTGATACATTAATGTTTATCGCAGCAGAAGATGCTCCTGGACAACCATTTTGAGAAGCCACTACTGTATAACTACCTGAACTAGCAGCTGTGACTCCGCCTAGTGAAAAATTAGGATCACCAGTTACACCTTGAGATACACCGTCTTTAAACCACTCGTATGAAATACCTGCACCTGCTGGAGAGGCAGTGAATGTTACGACTTCCCCTGAACATAACTCTCCAGAAGTATTGGACTGAATACTTGCATTTGGTCCTGCTGCATTTACACTTATAGCAATTGCTTGTGATGATGCTCCTGGACAACCTTCTGCCGATCTGGCAACTACGGTATAACTACCTGATGAAGTTGTTGTAAAAGTAGGATCTGTTGTTACTCCTTGTGATACGCCATCTCTGAACCATTCATAAGTAATTCCAGCTCCTACTGGAGAGGCTGATAACTCTATTGATTCTCCTGAACAAACAACTCCACCACCTGAAGATTGAATAGATGCACTTGGTCCTACGCCAGCAATAGTTACTACTGTTGCTGCTGAAGAAGTACCTGCACAACCTTCTGCTGATCTGGCAACTACAGTATAACTACCTGAGCTAGAAGCACTGAAGGCAGGATCATTAGTCACTCCTTGTGATACGCCATCTCTGAACCATTCGTAAGTGATACCTGCTCCTACTGGAGAAGCACTTAAACTGGCTGTACCACCACCACAAATAATACCTCCTGTATTATTTTGAATACTTGCATTTGGTCCTTGACCAACAGTAATCGTTATATTAGCAGGAGCAGAGACACAGTCTTCATCCGTTGTAAGAACTAATGAATAAGTACCTGCATTATTCACTGCTAAATTACTGATCGTTATCGTATAGACTGTATTAGCATTAATTAAACGTCCTGATTCTGTAAAACCATTAGGGCCTGTCCACATAAAATTAACAGGGCCTGTAAAGCCAGTGGTTCCAGATACAGAAAGAGCTGCTGAAGCCCCAACACAATATGCTCCAGCTCCTCCTCTCGTTGGAGACAAAGCAGGCGTTGTAGTAGCATCACAAACAAATACTGGATCAACTGGGTCAACTGGGTCAACTGGATTATTATCTTGAATATCTTGAAAATCTGGTATGCCGTCATTATCCGAATCTCGCGTATTAGATATTGATGTAAATATATTGCCATTACCATCTACAGCAGAAGGTACACCACTAACATTAA
>JALZWC010000284.1 GCA_023300255.1 Saprospiraceae bacterium
TAGGCAAAGTGTAAGAATAAATTGGTCGTTTTAAGCTAGACATTTTTTCTTCTAAGGAATGCTAAAAAATTAAGCATAGCTGGGCTACGGTTCCTTTTTCAGGATTTCTTAGAAGGAAAAAGGGTAGTTTAAAATGGCTAATTTATTCTTTCACTTTGCCTAAATGCTTGTATGGTAAGTTCCCACACTTAGATTTAATTAAATCTCCGTCCGTATAATTTTATCATTCGTTGATAATCAATATTAAAATTCCAAAAAACCGCCACGAACGATTGAAGTAAGTAGTGTGTCAAAAATAAACATACAATTTTTTGATGGTTGAAATTGTGTGATTGTATGATTGTGTGTGATTGTGTATACAATCTTACAATTATACAATCAGAAAATAAAAAGTTAGCTTATTTTGTCAGACTACTTACTTATTTAAAATCTGTATGATTTTAAACGCTTAAAATAAAATACTTCTAGGAAAAAAGATAATTTTTGAGGTGAACAGTAAAAAAAGTTAGCCAAACTACTTCTTTTTAAGTTCCCGTATATTAAGGAGTACTTAAACGTCAATTTTATGGAGACTTAGATTAAAGAAAGTAATTTTGTATAGAAGTTGTTTAAGAATGTAGACTGAAATTAATTCAAATGAAAAAAAGAAGCACCTTACTATTGTATTTTTTACTTGTATTCGCACCCCTAATTGCCCAAGACTTAAGTATTTCTGGAAAAGTAATAGATGCTTCCGCAAAGCCTATTGAATTTGCCAATGTCTACCTACAACATAGAGAAGATAAATCTATTCAGATAGGGACAATTACCGATCCAGACGGACAATTTCAATTAGCTATTCCTCAAAAAGGATCATATGAATTAGCTATAAGCTTTGTCGGTTTTAGTGATTGGCATAAGACTTTGGACATCGAGGCGCGTTTAGATATAGGCTCCATTCAATTAGAAGCCATGACAAATGATTTAGAGGAAATTGTTGTAACGGCAGATCGAAATATTATTACCCAAAAAGAAGATAAATTAATTTTTAATGTGGCTGCTAGTCCTTTGAAATCAGGCTATGATGGATTAGAAGTATTGCAACGGTCACCAAATGTACTAGTAGATTCAGAAGGAAATATTTCAATGCGCAATGAAGCACCGACAGTCATGATTAATGGCAGAATTTCTAATTTGTCAGGTGCAGAATTAGCTAACTACATTAGTAATTTAAATTCTGAGGAAATTAAAAATATTGAAATTCAAACTCATTTATCTGCCAATACGGATGCACAAAGTTCGGGTGGGGTCATTAATATTATTTTGAAGAAAAAGCCAATTGGTTTTGACGGGAGTATTCGGTCGGATTATACCATTAAAGGGTCTGGTTTCAATGGTTTTTATAATGGTATGAACTTCAATTATGGTGCGCAGAAATGGAATATTTATGGCAATTATAATTATAGTTCAAATTCAGGAGAAACAAAATTGCAGAACACTTTTGATTATTTTACGACCGAAGAATTAATAGAAACGGATGAACTATTTATCAACGATTCTAATCGACATAATTATAGAATTGGTTTTGTTGGAGACATCGCAAAAAATCAAGTAATCGGCATAGAAGGGTTTGGCAGCAACAACTTATATAATTTTGAAAATATTGGACAGGTCAATAGTTATCAACGAGGTAATTTAATAGAAGATGGTATTGCTTTGACGACAGGGCAAACGGATGCACAATTAAACAATCTAACGTTCAATTATACTTGGACGATAGATACTTCTAATACGAATTTAAAAATATTTGCAGATTTTGCAGACCAAAAAGTCATTCGAATCAACAACTCTGCATCCACCTATAATCAAGGAGTGTATGAGGATAAGACAGAGCGAAATATCGCACCAGCTAATACCACTATTTATTCTATCCAAGGAGATTTGGAAAAACATTTTAAGTCCCGACTAAAATTAGAAATAGGAATAAAATTGACAAATACGAATAGAGAAAACACCTTATTATCTGATATTCTAATCAATCAAAATTGGACCGCTACGAATCGAACGACCTCTTTTAACTATTCTGAACAGGTCTTGGCAGGCTATGTGGCACTAAATAAAAAGATAGGTAAATATTATTTTGCTAAAATAGGCTTACGGGTTGAAAACACAAATTTAGAAAGACTTGACTTAGAAGATAATTCGACTATCCAACAAAACTATACTAACTGGTTTCCTGTCTTCTTCTTGTCCAGAGATTTGCCTCAAAACAGAAGTATTTCTTTGAGTTATTCTAAAAGATTGCGCCGTCCACCTTTTCAATTTTTAAATAATAATGCCATCAAAATAAATGATTTTCGCTATGAATTAGGGAATCCAGATTTAATACCTGAGAATGTCCATAACTGGGAACTGAGTTTTAAAGAAAAAAAACAGCGTATCGATTTTTATGTACAAAGAACGACGGAAGCGATCAATGGTATTTATTTTTTAGAAGGACAAATCGCTTACTACCAGAAGTATAACGAAGGAATTCAACAACAAGTTGGCATTACCTATAATCGCTTTGGCAATTTGACAAGCTGGTGGTATATCAAAGGTTTGGTAAGAATTTACAATAGACAATTTATTAATGAGGCTGGAGAGGATTCCTTTAAACAGACGACTGTTCGTATGGATTTTTCTAATAACTTTAAAATAAATGAGACGACTTCTATTGATCTTATTGGTCGTTATATCTCGCAACAAAAAGATGCCTATTTTATCGTCGATGGACGGTATGCAGTTCATTTAATGCTTCAAAAGACTTTTTTTAATAAACAGCTCCATTGTAGGATTTATGTGAATGACTTGTTTAATACTTTAAATTTTAGATCAGAACGGCCTTTTGATAATTTTAAAGCGACTCGTTATCAAAAATGGCGAAGTCGAATTTTGAAGCTTAGGATGACTTATAATTTCAATGGAAAAAATAAAGTGAATCAACGGAAGAATAAATCAGATAATGAGGCTCAGAGAAGGTTGTAAGGAATTCCTTACTTAGATGTAAAACCAGACTTAGAAATTTTTTAAAACTTTCTAAGTAAGCTTCCGTCAACCAAATTAGTTACCCATCTAATAATCAATAGTCTCATCTATTAACTATAAATCTGATCAAGTTATCCCCTATAAAATATTTAAAAATTAACACCTCCTCGCCTACCTACATTCTCCCCATTTTTGCATACATTAGATTTTTATTTTGAGGTTATTTAAGAAAATCACAGTATATGCAAATCAGCAAAACAAGAAATATAATAGGTTGGATACTCTCCGTCCTACCCTGTGCCATGATCCTATTCAGTGGCAGCCAGAAAATCCTCAAGGCAGAATGGATGTTAGAAAGCATGAGTAAAATAAATATGCTAGAGATAACTCCATATATTGGCATACTAGAAATTGCCTGCGTGATAGTGTATCTAATCCCTAAAACAAGTAATATTGGATTCTTTTTATTATGCAGCTATATCGGAGGAATTATTGCCTCGGAAACAGCAATGGGCGTTACTCCATTTTTAGGGATTGCACTTGCCGTATTATTATATATTGGAACGATGTTGCGAAAGCCATCCTTGTCTGGTTTGGGAATATAAAGGTTCTTTAAAAAGCAATCCTAATACATCTTACAAAAAACAAACATGCGAAAAACAAAAAATACTTCCTTATTTTTATTTTTTCTGCTTATTACAAGCTTCTGCCTAATCCAATGCGCAAGCGAAGAAACAGGTCCTATCTATCCAGAAAAAATCATTCAACTTCAACCAGAAAAGGCCGCCGCATTGTCTAAACAAATTCGAAAAGAGGTAGCGGCAAAAGTAATAGACGGTTTAGAATTAAGTCTTTGGGCCTCTGATTCTTTAGTGACAGATCCTGTGGCAATCAGTATGGATCCTAGTGGAGGGATTTACTATACCAGTGGAACAAGGTTAGAACATTCTGAATTCGACATTCGCGGATTTAAGGATTGGATGACTGCCTCTATTTCTTTTCAATCGGTAGAAGATCGACGAGCCTTTTTAAGAGAAACATTGGCCATAGAAAAAAGTGAAGAAAACACCAAAGTCATAGAAGATTTAAACAAAGATGGCTCTCATGACTGGCGAGATTTGTTGATAGAAAAAGAAACAATTTGGCGAGTCTCTGATCAATCTGGAGATGGTATTGCCGATCAATCTCAACTATATATTGAAGATTTTAATGAAGAAATTACTGATCTAGCAAACGGGATAGAATATCATGATGGTGAAGTGTTTATAGCTGTAGGGCCTGATTTGTGGCGTACGAAGGATGTGGATGGAGATGGCATTGCCGACCAAAAAGAATCTATTAGCCATGGGTATGCGGTACATATTGGGTTTGGTGCGCATGGTATGTCAGGAGCCATTGTTGGACCAGATGGGCGACTCTGGTGGGGCATCGGAGATATAGGAATGAATGTAGTTGATAAGGATGGAAAGAATTGGAAATATCCCAACCAAGGCGTCATTGTTCGATCAGAATTAGATGGAAGTAATTTTGAAGTATTCGCTGCAGGTTTAAGAAATACGCACGAATTTGTCTTTGATCAATATGGCAATTTAATCACGGAAGACAATGATGGAGATCATGAAGGAGAACGGGAGCGATTGGTTTATATTACAGAGGGGTCTGATAGTGGGTGGCGATCTAATTGGCAATATGGAAAATATACCGATCCTGATAATAATGCTTATAAGGTATGGATGGATGAAAAATTGAGCCTCCCACGATGGGAGGGCCAAGCAGCCTATATTACCCCACCCATACAAAATTATGTGAATGGTCCTACAGGCATGATATATAATCCTGGTACTGCATTGAGCGAACGCTGGGCCAATCATTTTTTCATTGCAGAATTTAGAGGTTCCCCTTCCAACTCTCCAATCCACGCCTTTACCCTTAAGCCCAAAGGTGCTAGTTTTGAATTAGCTACTACGACAGAAGTGGTAAGTGGCTTATTACCTACTGGTTTAGATTGGGGTCCTGATGGAGCATTATATTTTGGGGATTGGATAGAAGGATGGGGCGTCAAAGAAGCCGGGAGAATATGGAAATTAGATGTGTCAGATAGAGCGAATTCTGCGATTAGAAAAGAAACTAAAAAATTAATACAAACGGATTTCATTACAAAAGAGTTAACGGAACTTAGCAGTTTATTAGCGCATCGAGATATGCGTATACGGCAAAAGAGTCAATTTGAATTGGTTAAAAGAGAAGCAGAAGGATGGGCTGTTTTAAAAACTAAAGCAAGCCAAGCAAGCACCAATGAAGTAGAACAATTATCTAGAATTCATGGACTCTGGGGCATGGGACAGTTGGCTAGAAAAGAAGGCAGTTATGGAAAAGAATTCGTTTCCTATTTATCAGATAATGATCCAGAAATCCAAGCGCAAGCAGCAAAGTTAATCGGAGATATTAGATATAAAGGAGCAAGTGATGAACTCAAAAAACTATTAAGTCATTCTTCATTAAGGGTTCAGTTTTTCGCAGCAGAAGCTTTAGGTCGAACAGCAGATTCTTCAGCCGTTGATGAGATTATCAAACTATTAGCTAAAAATAATGATGCAGATGCTTGGTTACGTCATGGAGGAATTTTAGCATTATCAAGAATTGGGCAAATAGCCCCTTTAATAGCGCTTAAAAATCATCCTTCTATCGCCTTACGTACGGCCGCAGTCGTGGCATTAAGAAGATTAAAACATCCGAGTATTGCTTTATTTCTAGCAGATGAAAGCGAATACATTGTAGCAGAAGTAGCTAGAGCAATTAATGATGATTACTCTATACCCGATGCTTTACCGACGCTTGCAATGTTGTTAAATACTACTTCTTTTAGTAGCGAACCAATTATTCGTCGTGCAATTAATGCCAACTTAAGAGTTGGAAAGGAAGCTAATATAAATAACTTAGTCAGTTATGCTACTAAGAAATCTGCGCCAGCCATCTTACGAGCAGAAGCTTTAGAAACGCTGAGAAGTTGGAGCAATCCATCTGTATTAGATCGAGTAGATGGTAGAAAAAGAAGCTTTAATAAGCGAACAGCAGCACCCACTAAAAAAGCGTTAACTGGCGTAATGGCATCTTTAATAGCTGATAAGGAACCAAGCGTTCAAATAGCTGCATTAAAGGTAGTTTCTAATTTGCAATTAGAGGAATTTGTTAAAAATACTTTTACTGTCATGAAGGGCGCAAAACAGGCAGATGTTCGTGTAAGAGCTCTTCAAACCTTAGGATCGCTCAAGTCTCATGACATGCAAGGCCCTTTAGAAGTAGCCCTAGCAGATAGTGACGATAAAGTAAGAAGTACTGCATTAAGCCTCTTATCAAAAGCAGATATTCCTGAAAAAAATGCAGTCACCTTATTTGCAAACATATTAAAGAAAGGAACTATCTCTGAACAACAAGCAACTTATGAAGCTTTGTCTAAGTTAAAAGGCACAGAAGCTATCGCCCTACTCGACCAACAAGTAGACCAACTAAATGCAGGAACCTTATCGAAGGAAACCCGATTGGATCTTCTGGAAGCCGTACATATTAATAAGACTTCTAGTCTATTAGAAAAAATAAAGCCCTACGAGGCCAACCAAAATACACAAGGGCTTTTAGCAGGTTATATAGAAACCCTTCATGGAGGCAATAAACAAAGAGGGCAAGATCTGTTCTATCAACATGCAGAAGCGCAATGTATCCGTTGTCATACGATATGGGAATGGGGCGGTGATGCCGGTCCCGTGTTAGAAGGTATTGGTGCTAAACGAAGTCCAGAGGAATTACTCATCTCTATCATTGAACCTAGTGAAGTACTGTCACTTGGCTATGGTGTTGTTACACTCACATTGAAAGATGGGGAAACTTTAGCGGGTATTGTACAAGATGAAACTCCAGAGCATATTACCTTAAAGATTGGAAAAGAAGCTACTAAAGCAATTGATATATCATCTATTAAAGAGCGAGAAAACATTCCTTCTAGTATGCCAGGAGTAAAGGAGATTCTTAGCAAAAAGGAAATTCGAGATATGGTTACTTTTCTGGTTTCTTTGAAGGATGAACATTGACTTTATCGACAGCCTCAATCACTTACCACATATAAACACATAAGAGCGTGCCCAAGTGTTTTAAATAACCATATAGATTCATAGGTCATATAT
>JALZWC010000285.1 GCA_023300255.1 Saprospiraceae bacterium
TAGAGGTTATTCATTGTCCAAATCTTATCATCGGATGGCTGGCGCCGTCCGATGATGAGGTTTCGTTACCATCGGACGGCGCTAGCCATCCGATGGTTAGTTTTGCAGTATTACCTCTTTTTTACCTGACGATCTAATAATGGTCTACTTTATTTTGATATTTTCACTAAGGGTTTGACTTGATTTGAAACAGAAGGTAGAACCTTCCATGATAGGAGGCACAAAGCAGAGCCTTTGCGCCAGCTAAGAGGAGCTATTCTAATTGTAAGGCTGGCGCAAAGACTCTGCCTTGTGCCTCCTATCCAGAAGGCTTTGCCTTACCAAAAAGATTGCACCATAACAGGTACCTTATTTATTTCCCACTCCTTAAAAGATTGGTTAATTGGTGTAAGTTCTTTTGATTCTCTGGCAGGTAAAAAGCATCTAAAATATCTTTTTTTTCTCGAGTAGTTAAATGATAGGTCATGGATGCTTCCTCATTTTTTTTGGTAGGTCTATAAGTAAAACGGATCACATCGAAATTTTCTGCACCAATTAAATCGAAGACGAAACCTAGATTTGTATCGTGTTCGAAGTCTTGTAACTTTAGTATCTTACTTATAATACCTAAGGGGTTTAGTATGGTACCAATAAGCCCTTCGCCACTTTTGGTAGGAGCCATATCGTCAAATTTATCCTTACTACTTATTTGTACTAAAACAACACCACTTGTATTTTCAATAATCCAATCTTTGAATACATGGATAAATCGAGTCGCAGAAATAATGCCTTGATTATCTCTAAAACCAGCATCCAAAACTTCTACTTCAGGGATACTAGGAAGGTGTACATTTGGTAAAACGTAAGGATAGGTCGCATTCATTCTTAGAGCAGTAGTAAACCTTAAATTCAAGGCATCTTGATCTTCGAACATCCTTCCAAAATCTATAGCATCTGTCAATACGGTATTTTCTTTTTCCATTTGTATCGGTGTTTTGCTCATATAGGAAACACCTTGTGGAGAAATCAATAACCGACGACCATCATTTACAATAGATGGGGTAATAAACATCATTGGAATGATCGCTTCTTGTTCTGGGAGCCGATAATCTAAAAGCGTTTTATCTAATGCTTGGTGGGTGTTTTCATTGAATTGCTTTTCAAAAATATAGCCACGATCTTTATAGTAAGTATACCCACCAGACTCAAAAGAAACCCAAGGCATGAACAAATCATTAGCTACTATAGCAAAGGTAATGGAGTTTAATAAATCGGTAGAAATATCATCAAGATAACTAGGGCTATATAGATCGATATTCTTTCCAATTTCTTTCTGATAATATAACTCTCTTAAATAGGCAGCGCCCATCATTCCTCCAGAAGCTCCTGATATTAAAGAAGTATGATTTAAAAATTCGCCTTCTAAATGTTTATCGACCTGCTGCATAACTTGAGAAGTCCACGTAGCTGCCTTTAAGCCGCCACCGCTGACGCAAAGGAAGACGATTTTTGGTTTGGCATTTTGCTGTTTGGCTTTCCAGTTATTTAATATTTTAAGCGTATTAGCTTTATCTTCTTCTACATAATCTGGAAACGATAGCTCTAATAATTGTTGCTGGTTATAAGGTGCTAAGCCAACATTATAATTTAATCCGTAAGCTCGATTCTCATGATTGAAAGCATCAAAGCGGGTTAAAAAATTAATACACACCAATATTAATAGAATGATCGTCATTCGCCATCGCCCAAACCAATAGGTGACGGCTCCTACTAAAGAAATAATGATCCCTCCAAGGATAAATAGATTAGAAGCAGCTGGAAATCTCATATAAGGGTTATCCATCAATAAACCCATCAATATTAAGAATAAAAAGCTAATCAACTGTACAACTAGTACATTCAGATGATTCTGTTTAAATACTTTATAAATCAGGCTTTGGTCATAGTGAGTAATACTTCTTACAATTCTAGGGCTAAGCGTATGATTTAGATAAGTATCTACTCGCCAGGAGGTTGCTCCTGTTCTGATGGATTCAATGTTAATACGTGGTTGACCAGGAGTCAACTGTTTCATTAAATCTGGTGCTGGCTTTTTAGTTTTGGAAGCGTAAGCGAGGATGTCTTTATTGGTAAATTGAAAATAAAAGGAAAGTAGGGCTATCAATAAGACACCTCCTAGAACAAAACTGGCGCAGTTGAATATGATTTCTTTAAATCCTCTAAATTCATAGTATCCTTGAAAGTAGACAATATGAACTAAATAAAAAACAAAGAAGGCTGATGGGATGATAAAGTTATTAATACAAAATTTAGTGAAAGGCTTTTCAAGTGTGGCTAAAAAAGGGAATCGATAAGCATCTAAAAGATAGGTCGTCAAATTCCAAGACATTAGAAACACACCAAACCAAAAACCAACAATAAAAAAACTCCAAAAATTGACTTCTCCAAGATACTCGGGAGAAAGGAACAAGTATTTTGCTCCAAACAAACTGGCTATATGACCTGATATAAATAAGGCAAAAATTATCCAAATTCCAATAAGAATAAGATTGCTCCTCAGGTGCAACAAAAGCAACTGAAAAGGAAAAGAATAGTAGGTATTGATAATCCTTTTTCTCATTCTTTGGTTAAATAATTTTGTTATTATTAAAATTTATATGCCTTTGAAAACGAGTATTATAGCTATTGATTGTTCAAAGCAAGGTGTAATTTTACGACCTTTATCAATAAGGTGATAGCTTTAAATTTATTAATGAGTATTAATTGTCTGGAATGCCAAATATTCGATCATTAATATATAGCAAAAATATATCCAAGCAATGTCTTTTTAAAAGAAGCAGGCGATTCCATTTGTGCTTCTTATGAATCCACGTATTTTTGTAGAATATTAGGATAGTCCTATTAGAGTGTAACAACTGTTTGATGTAGCTGAATCATGCCGTAGGTACGGTATGAAAAAATATATCTGCGGTTACACCCATCCTATTAGATGAAGTGTAAAAATAAAATTCGTTATTTAAACTAAAACCGCTTTAAGAACCCTTCCTCTTCTTCTTGCTTCCCCACGGGGTTCTCAAAGCTTTGCGAACTCTGTGAGATGGCTTGTGTCAAGCAAGAGTTCGTAAAGCCTATTGGTAAAATGACTAATTTTATTCTTACACCATTACTTAGAGATACTTTTAGTTACGACAAAATATATGAGATACTTTGCAGAACTCTCTTTCAATGGTACTAACTATGTTGGATGGCAGAAACAGCCGACAGGCACTTCTGTGCAAGCAACTATAGATGAAGCTTTGAGTACCATTCAGCGAGAAAAGATTGAGGTGATGGGATGCGGTCGAACGGATGCACGAGTTCATGCCACGCAATTCTTTATTCATTTTGATACAGAGAAGCCACTTATTGACAATCTGAAGAATAGGATAAATAAATTTTTGCCTAAAGATATAGCCATTAGACGATTTATCTCTGTTGAAGAGAACGCGCATGTGCGATACCATGCAACAAATCGAGCTTACGAATACCATATTGAGTTTTATAAAAACCCTTTGAAGACAGACACTGCTTTTTTTTATCCATTTGCGCATCAAATGGACATGAAATTACTACAAGAAGCTGCTACGTTATTGATAGACTATGACGAATTCTTTCCTTTCTGTAAAAGCCATTCTTCGGCTAAAACGATGTGCTGTGATATCAGAGAATGTAGATGGACAATAGAAGAAGGAGTAGATCATTTAGTCTTCCATATAGCTGCAGATCGGTTTTTAAGAGGCATGGTTCGTATGATAGTTGGCATGTGTATCAATGTGGCAACTCATAAAGTTTCGTTAAAAGAAGTTAAGGAAGCGATGGATAATCAACTGCGATTAGAGCGAAGTTATGCCGTACCAGCACATGGTCTATATCTGACAAAAGTAGCGTATCCTTTTATTTAAAATACTGTTTATTATTTTCTCATAGAATGAAGCTGTTTAAGAATGTAGACTGAGATTAGTTGTAAGTGCTTGATTGTTAGGGCACAGCATTTTTTATTTTTCGTAGCCTTAGCTACGGGAAATCAAAAAAGCGAAGTCATTAACAATCAATGATTTATAAATAAATCAGCTATACATTCTTAAACAACTTCCATATCAAAAAGTATGTACTACCTATTGATTTCCTTAGTCATTGGCTTATTTATTGCCATGTTATTTTTGAATATATACTTTCGAGTGAAAGTGTTCAAGGCCTATAAAGTGTTATCTCAAAATAAAGTCGAATTTGATGCTACGCACATCTTTAACGACGAGAAAATGGCTAAAGAGATCTTCCCTCGATACCCCCGCCAAAAAGAGAATATTAAAATTTTTGTGAATCATATTCGTTATTCTATAAAAATGGCAACGGTGTTGACAACACTCATAACTGCATTCGGTGCTATTTTGATGTATTATAGAGAAGTTTTATAATAGAGATCAGAAGCCAGCTGTCAGACCACTTCGCTGTCAGAGCGTTTAAATTTAAGACAAAACAAATAATAAAAGACATGAAGAAATTAGGACAACTATGTATATTCTTACTTTGTATTAGCTTAACGAGCTGTTTTGAATTGGTAGAGCAAATAAGCGTAAACGAGGATGGAACGGGAGAAATGACAGTCACTTTGAACATGTTTGAAAGCAAAAAGAAATTGCAGACATTCCTAGAAGCGCCAGAAAGTATGCACGGATATAATGCACCTGATCAAGCAGAGGTAGAAGCCTTTTTTGAAAGTGTTGTAGCTACGGTGAGTGAGGTAGAAGGTATTTCTAATGTGAAGAGTGATATCTATTATGAAGATTTTATTTTTTCTATAAGCGGCTCATTTGATAATGTTTCCGCAATGGGCGAGGCCGTTAAGAAATTTACGAGTGGAATGTCTAAGGGAATGGTCAATTTGAAAAATGAGTATCAATACGAAGAAGGTATCTTTAAAAGAACCTTTGAATCTCCTTATAAAGCAGAAAATTATAAAGAAATTCCTATGATGCAGCGCGTCATTTTAGAATCTGCAAAAATGATTAGTGTTTATCGCTTTGAAAAAGAAATCACTGGAATGACTAGTGCTGATACCCAATTATCTACTGACAAAAAAGAAGCACGTTTTGAAAGTAGTTTAAGTGATATCGTAAGCGGTTCAAAAACAATTAATAATGAAATCGGATTTTAATAGGTAAGAAGTAAGAAGTAATAGGTAAGAAGTAATAGGTCAACATCATGTACCTTATTACCTATTACTTTTTACCTATTACCTATTACCTATTACTTCTTACCTATTACCTACTCATCATACTTATACAGATGTAAGTCTTCAATCAATTGAATCAGCTTATTGTGGTAGTTTTTATCTGTAGCATATCCCGCCTTTTTTAGGCCAATGGCCCAATCCTTGTAATTATCTTTCTCTAACTTTAGCAGGTGTTTGTATCGCTTTCCAATCAGTAATTCACTATGAGAGCGAAAGCTCTCCCAAGAACTCTTGTAGATTCTGAAGAAGTCTTTGTGGGTGTCATCAGAGAAATTACTACAATGCCCTTTCTTACATTTTTTAGAAAAACACTTCATTCCAAAGTGATTGTTGTTTTTGGTGGCTAGTTTACTTGCACCAGCATTGGTTTCAATTAAACCTTGAGCAAGTGTGACACTTGCGGGAATACCAAATTTTTTCATTTCGCTCGTAGCTACGTCAGCATATTTCTTAACGTAGGCTAATTGCTTTTTAGCTTTTTCGGTCATTACGATAGGCTTCTCTTTTTTTAGGGGGATACCCTTAGCAACTAAATTGGTCGCACCAAATAAAAAAGAAGTATTCTTGTTTGGGGTTGCCTGTGTACTTCCAAGATTAGAAAGATTCAAGGCAACAGGTTGAGGGTTAGCTGTATTGCTAATGGCGCTTTTGGACTTAAAATTCACGTTAAAGTTTAAGTCTTTTTGGAAAGCAAAGAAGGCACAAATACTAAGAAATGCTAACTTGTACCAATTCTTTCTCGCCCAAGCTTTTACGGACTGTTTAAATGCCCGCATAGGTCGTTTAATCTTCTCTTCCATCAACCGCTCCAGAGAGATTTCAGTAAGTTGTTTGTAATCCATTTGTAAACACATTAATTTTCGAAAACAGGTCAAATCATATCTCAAAATTAAAACAAATAGTTTTATAAAACTAATTATTTTTAAACATTTTTGTTTTACTTATTTATTGTATTACATGTAAATAATTGATTATCAATTGTTTATTATTATTTTAAGTTAAAACATTTTTTTAATCAAATTAATGATAGATTTTTTTTTGTTTAAAAAAAATTACCTTTATAAATAAAGTGTGTCATATGTTATATATGACTAAAATTTATTAATAGACTATATTATTTCCTTCTTTTTAAATGTAACTGGTAACTATTCAGCACACAAACCAGAACTCCCCCCGACCCCCTCCCTTTCTAAGGGAGGGTCGGGAAGGGTTCCCTTCACGTGCTGAATAGTTACTGTATAGTTTTAAAATGTACCTGTAATATTTTTTTCAATGAAAGCTATCCTTTTAAAAGAATTCGGTCCTCCCGAAAATATGTATTTAGGCGAATATTCCAAGCCATCTCCTAAACCAAACGAGGTGTTAGTCAAAGTAAAAGCTACGGCACTAAATCGAGCAGATACATTACAGCGAATGGGAAAATACCCACCTCCTCCAGGAGATAGTCCGATAATGGGTTTAGAAATAGCTGGAGATATAGTCGAAGTAGGCAGCGAGGTGCAAGAATGGTCCATCGGAGATCGAGTATGTGGTTTAATAGGCGGCGGCGGATATGCAGAATATGCAATTTTATCTGAAGGAATGATTTTGCCTATACCAACGTCCTTGTCTTATGAAACCGCAGCAGCCATACCTGAAGTTTTTTTAACTGCCTTTCAATCTATCAGTTGGATAGCTGATTTAGAGAAAGGAGAAAGTATCTTAATTCATGCGGGAGCAAGTGGAGTGGGTACGGCTGCTATTCAAATTGCGAAAGCAATTGGAGCGACTGTATATGTTACCGCATCTGCTGGTAAGCATGCGGCCTGTTTAGCTTTAGGAGCAGATAAGGCTATAGACTATAAAAACGAGGACTTTGAGGCATCAATTATGGAGCTGACGAATGGAAAGGGAGTAAATGTGGTTATTGATTTTGTAGCAGCGCCCTATTTACAAAAGAATATCAATGTACTTTCGTTAGATGGAAGAATGGTATTACTTGCTTTATTAGGTGGTATTCAAACCCCTAATTTAAATATCATGAACCTCCTTGTAAAACGATTACAAATAACTGGATCTACTTTACGGTCGAGAGATAAGAGCTATAAAGCGGAACTAACAAAGGCATTAAAAGAATTTGCTTGGCCTTTATTTGAAAATCAATCTTTCAAACCAGTTATTGATTCTGTCTATGATTGGAAAGACGTGGCGAAAGCACATACTAGGATGGAAAGCAACCTAAATATAGGAAAGCTCGTTTTAAAAGTATCTTAAGCTTTTTTGAAGTATCCTTATAAGAAAAATCTCTGCACCTCTCCGTCTCTGCGCCTGCCTGCGTTCCTTGGAAGGCAGGTTCAATACTACATTCCAAAGGAATGCAAAGTCTAGTTATAAAATTTTCCCTTCGGGAAATAAAAGTTGAACGCAGAGACGCAGAGATGCAGAGTCAAGTGTAGTTAAAATGCAGCTAAGCCTCTGCATATCTGCGTCTCCGCGCCTGCCTGGCGGCTAGACAGGTTTAATTTTTTATTGGCGACAGCCAATTCTAAATACTTATGTATATACCATAGCTAAGGAATGCAGGCAGGCGCAGAGATGCAGAGTTTAAATTATTATTGAGCACAAGCTAATATTGAATAATCACAATTCTTTCAATAATGAATCGAACCGAAGTAATTCTAAATCTTAAAGAGGCACACCAAGTATTTGTGGGTTATATAAATACCTTGTCTGAGGAATCTTTTTTAGCAAAATTTGAAGAAAAATGGTCGGCGGGCCAACAACTAGAGCACCTAATTAAGAGTATCGAACCTTTGGCTCAAGTATTAGGCGCCAAAACTTTTATTGCATCAAAATTCGGAACAATTGATCGACCAGCAATAGCGTATACGGAGTTGATTAAAAAATATAAACTAGCCCTTCAAGAAGGAGGTAAAGCGCCTAGTCAATTTCTTCCTGATGCGGTTCCTTTTAATCAAAAAGGATCCTTGTCAGAAACGTTATTAACGCATGTTGAAACAATAATAGAATATACAAAAAACTATACGGATGAAGAGCTAGATAGTCTTGTATTAATTCATCCATTATTAGGTAAATTAACAATTCGAGAAATGCTGCAATTTATAACCTACCATGTAGGACATCACCAGCATTTAACCATGGAATATCTTGATCGTAAAAGAGGAGCGTGATAAACGAATTTTTTTTAACCACATAGGTACATAGGTCACATAGTTATACTTTACCACTATGTGATCTATGTATCTATGTGGTTAAAAAATTACGTATAATTTTGTTCAGGCAAGTATTTATGCGATAAAATAAAAAAAGTAAATCTCCAGAAATGATAAAAACTGACATCTTAGTTATAGGCTCTGGTTTAGCGGGGCTAACCTTTGCCATTAAAATGGCTAGAAAAAGACCTGATTTAGAAATCTTAGTCTTAACTAAAACAGAAGAAAGAGAAAGTAATACGAGTTATGCACAAGGTGGCGTAGCAGCTGTATGGAATTTTGATGTAGATACTTATGAAAAGCATATCGAGGATACTTTGGACGCAGGGGATGGATTATGTGATAAAGAGATCGTGTCTATCGTAATAAAAGAAGGTCCAGAACGAGTTAAAGAAATTATAGAATGGGGGGCTCGTTTTGATAAAACAAAAAAGGACGAATACGATCTCGGAAAAGAAGGAGGACACTCTGAGTTTCGGATTCTCCACTATAAAGACTTAACTGGTTGGGAGATGCAACGAGCCGTGTCTGACACGGTAGCGGCATTGCCTAATGTTACTGTTTTGGAGCATCACTATGCCATAGATTTGATTACGCAGCACCATTTGGGACATATTGTTAATCGGGTAACCCCTAATGTGGAATGCTATGGAGTCTATGCCTTGAATAAAGAAACTAGAGAGATTAAAACGGTGTTAGCGCGTACAACGATACTAGCGACAGGTGGAGCAGGACAAGTATATAAAGCGACGACTAATCCTGTGATTGCTACAGGAGACGGCGTAGCTATGGTTTATCGAGCTAATGGACGTTTAGAGAACATGGAATTCATTCAGTTTCATCCAACCTCTCTATATAATCCTGCTGGAGAGAATCCTTCTTTTTTAGTATCAGAAGCAGTTAGAGGTTTTGGCGCTATTTTGAGAGATCGAGCGGAAACTCAATTTATGCTCAAGTATGATGAAAGAGGGTCTTTAGCACCGAGAGATATTGTAGCAAGAGCGATTGATAAAGAAATGAAAGAGCAAGGCGAGGATCATATGTTTTTAGATTGTCGACACTTAGACAAAGAAAAATTCTATGCCCACTTTCCAACGATCTATGATAAATGCGTAAGCATAGGAGTTGACCCTATGAAAGATTTGATTCCAGTAGTACCTGCCTGTCATTATCTATGTGGTGGAGTTCGAGTAGATGAAATGGGTAAAACTTCCATTAAGAACCTCTATGCATGTGGAGAGACATCTGCTACTGGTCTTCATGGTGCCAATCGTTTAGCTTCTAATTCCTTATTAGAAGCGATGGTGTTTGCAGATAGAATTCATCAAGACGTTGGTAGACGAATAGATAATATCTCTTTCAAAGAAGGCATTCCTGCATGGAATGCTAAGGGGACTACGGAGCCAAAAGAATTGGTTTTAATAACGCAGAGTCATAAGGAGTTAAAAGAAATTATGAGTAGTTATGTTGGGATCGTTCGTTCTAATGTTCGATTAAAAAGATCTTTAGATAGGCTTACCCTTTTATATGCGGAGACGGAATCTTTGTATCGGGATTCTATGATTTCTCCTCAATTATGTGAGTTGCGGAATTTAATTACTATTGCTTATTTGATTACGAAGTCGGCATCTATTCGGCGGGAGAGTAGGGGGCTGCATTTTACTACGGATTATCCGGCGTTGTTGGAGTATGTGAATGATTCTATATTGTAGTTAGGAGCAAGAAACGTTTGTAGGAGCCACAAGAATTTTGATCCATAAGATTTACTTATGTCAAAAAAAAGGAATAGCACAGGTATGCATTAGTGTTCTGTATCATGAAAGAAAAGATTATAATATTATAAGTATTAGCTTTGATTTTAGTATCATTGTTGAATATTAAATTAACTGATTATTCTAAAAAGGTTAAATGAAAATTGAAAGCATAAAAGTTAAGAATTTTAAAGTATTTGGGGATGCAAAGTTAGAAGAATTGCCAAATATGTGTGTTTTTCTTGGAGCCAATGGTTCTGGCAAAACCACATTTTTTGAAATTTTTGGATTTTTAAGTGATGCTCTTAAAAATAATGTTACGATTGCAATAAATAAGAGAGGTGGATTTAAAGAAGTAATATCAAGAGACAAGGTAGGTAATATTGAATTTGAAATAAAATTTAGAAATACAGAAGAAGATGGATCTCTTTCTCCACTAATTACTTATCAATTAAAAATAGGATATGAACAAGGAAGGATAGTAATTGTTAGTGAGATTCTTAAATACAGAAGGGGAAACAGGGGACAACCGTGGCATTTTTTAAATTTTAGTTATGGTAAAGGCACTACAATCAAAAATGAGGAAGATTATGGAAAGGAAGGTGTTCAAGAAGAAAGAGAAGATCAAGAGTTAGATTCACCTGATATTTTAGCTATAAAAGGTTTAGGACAGTTCCAAAAATTTAAAGCGGTAAGTTCGTTTAGGAAATTATTGGAGGGATGGTATGTTTCTAATTTCCAAATCTCATCTGCCCAAGCTATTATGGATACTGGAGTAAGTGAACATCTGTCAAGAACTGGTAATAATCTAGCACAAGTAACAAAATATATACATGATAATTATCCTGATGTATTTAAATTAATTTTAGAAAAATTAAAGGAACGAATACCAGGAATTGAAAAAGTCGAATCTATTGAAACTGCTGATGGACGTATTATTCTCAAGTTTCAAGATGGAAGTTTTAAAGATCCTTTCATTGCGAGATATGTGTCTGATGGAACAATAAAAATGTTTGCTTATTTGATCTTATTATATGATCCATCACCTCATCCTTTATTGGCAATTGAAGAACCAGAAAATTACCTACATCCAGACCTATTAATAGAATTAGCTGAAGAATTGAGGTTGTATTCAAATAAGGGAAGTCAAGTTTTTATTTCAACTCACTCGCCTGATTTTGTTAATGCTTTAAGAATAAATGAATTATTTTGGATTAAGAAAAATAATGGATATTCAACAATAGTTAAAGCTAAAGAAGATATAACGGTATCATCACTTTTTAAGGAGGGTGACTTACTAGGATACCTTTGGAAACAAAATTACTTTAAAGGAAGTGGACCTAAATAAATTAAAAGTGCCAAACGAAAAAATAGAATATAAAAATGAACAGATAGAATTCTTGTTGGAAGAACCTTCTATGGAAAATTTGTTAAAGGAAATATTACCCAAAATATTACCAGAAGGATATAAGTTGGATATTAACTGTTTTCTTAGACCTCATCAAGGAAAAAGTGATCTAAAAAAATCCATACCTAACAAGGTTAGAACGTTTTCTAACTTTTATAGACCATCCAAATTAATAATTATTCAAGATCAAGATTCGACTGATTGTAAAGAACTGAAAAAATATATAATTGACTTATGTAGGGCGAATGGAAATTGTCCTATTCTTGTGAGAATTCCATGCAGAGAATTAGAAAATTGGTATCTAGGAGATATGGATGCTATTGAAAAAGTATATCCAAGTTTTAAAGCCCGGTCTTACAAATATAAAGCAAAATATAGAAATGTAGATAATCTACATGGAGCTAATGAATTAGAAAGAAGTATTCATGATTTTCAAAAAGGATTTGCTTCTAAGAATATTCCAAAATATATGGATTTAGAAAATAACAAATCTGTGAGCTTTAATCAACTATTGACTGGAATTCGAAAATTTCTTTCCTAAAAAAATCACAGTTCAGCATATTAAAAACTGATAGTTGTGGCAAAACTTAGGAATGTGTATGAAATAACTTCGTAACTTATGCTGCTTCTTTTGCTCTTATTTTTCACTTTAACTCAGTCAAAGTATCAACAATTCTCCTTCAT
>JALZWC010000286.1 GCA_023300255.1 Saprospiraceae bacterium
TAAAGAGTAGAGAACCGAGAGCAGAGAATAGAGACGGTTTTCGTTTAAAAATTAACGAAATTTCGTTGTTTCTTAAACGAATTGTGTCTCTACTCTCTACTCTCTGTTCTCTACTCTCTGTTCTTTAAAATGTCCAGTAGTGTACGTTAAATTAGTAGTTTTGTCGTTTAAAATAGTATTGTACCCAACAGATAAGTGAAAAGTTCCAAGTATGAAAAAAATTATAATCTATAGTTTAATCCTGTTTTGTTCTGGAAGTCTTTATAGTCAAGATTTTTTTGACGATGTGAACGAAGCGGTCATTCGAACAGAAAATAGGGAACGTTGGATTGTACCTGAAGCTTACCGCTCTCTTTCTCTCGATCTTGATAAATTAGCAAGCTACCTTGAAAAAGCACCTAATAGAGAAACGTCTGAAACATTAGTACTATCTGTTCCAATGCCAGATAATACCGTCGAGACCTTTGGTATTCAGCTATCTCCAATAATGGAGGAAGGCTTAGGTGTACAATTGCCTACCATTCAGACCTACTTTGGAAAAGGTATTAGCAACCCAGCTGCTACGATTTATTTAGATCTGACCCCAAAGGGTTTTCATGGAATGATTTTAAGAGGAACAGGAGGGGCCGTTTTCATTGACCCTTATTATAACAATAATACTCAATACTACATATCTTATTATAAAAAAGATTTTGATGCTACGGCCAATCATGAGGCTTGGGTTTGTGAACTAAATACAACGAAATCAGATACCGGAAATCTTCGATCAGACTCAGAGCTACCTTCCCCAACTAATGGGTCTAGAAGTAGTGCTGTTGTTACTTTAAAAACCTACCAATTAGCAGTAGCGGCAACAGGCGAATATACGGCCTATCATGGAGGAACGGTCAACTCAGGTTTAGCGGCAATAGTAACGGCTATCAATAGAGTATCTGGTATTTATGAAACAGAGTTGGGCATTAGATTTGAATTAGTGGCTAATAATAATCAGTTAGTTTATACTAATGCATCGACAGATCCATACACCAATGGTGATGCGGGTTTATTACTAGGTGAAAATCAGACAAACTTAGATAATATAATCGGTTCGGCAAATTATGATATAGGCCATGTTTTTTCTACGGGTGGTGGCGGTCTAGCTGGCTTGGGCGTGATCTGTAGCAGCTCAAGGAAAGCACAAGGAGAAACGGGCTTGACCAATCCAGTAGGGGACCCATTCTATGTAGATTATGTAGCGCACGAGATTGGTCATCAATTTGGTGGAAGCCACACTTTCAATGGTTCTAGTGGGAGCTGTGCAGGTGGCAATAGAACAAGCACCTCTGCATATGAGCCTGGGAGTGGTTCTACCATACAAGCATATGCAGGTATTTGTAGTGGACAAAATATTCAGAATAGAAGTGATGCTTATTTTCATTTAAGAAGTTTAAATCAAATGACGGCTCATGTAACGACAGGAAGTGGAAATGCCTGTTATACGGGTACGAATACAGGTAATAACACGCCTGTAGCAAATGCGAATTTTGAAAATATTAATAATAAATCCATCCCGATTAGTACCCCTTTTGAATTAACGGGTACTGCTACAGATATAGATGGAGATGCCTTGAAATATAGTTGGGAACAATGGGATTTAGGACCAGCAGGAACGGTTAATGCCGCTTCTACTAATGCGCCCATTTTTCGTAGTTTCTTACCATCAGATTCTCCGACTAGAATCTTCCCACAATTAACGGATATAATTAATAATGTTACTACCTACGGAGAAGTGTTACCTGCTGTAGGTCGAGACTTGAATTTTCAGTTTATTGCTAGGGATAATAGAGTAGGGGGTGGTGGTTTTCATGCAGACCAAATCACCTTAAAGGTAGCTGCAAGTGCAGGGCCTTTTAAAGTGGCAATTCCAAATACAAGTGGTATTTATAGCGGAGTCACTACCGTTATTTGGGATGTTGCCAATACAGATGCAGCACCTGTCTTTTGTTTGGCGGTGGATATTCTTTTATCTACAGATGGAGGATTAAGCTATCCTACGGTCTTAGCTAGTAATACCCCAAATGACGGAAGTCAACAAATCACTTTTCCTGCGATCACTACTAGTACGGCAAGGATTAAAATCAAAAGTAGAAACAATGTCTTTTTTGATATTTCAGATACCAATTTTACGATCAATACTAATGGAGGAACTAACTGTGCGATTAGTGCCATAACGGCGTTCGTACAGACCGCCTGTAACAGCGCAACCGATACCTACGAGCAAACTCTACAGATTACCCATACTAATGCGCCAACAGCCGGCCAATTGGTTGTTAATAATCAATTTTTTTCAATAGGGGCTAGTCCGCAAACGGTTACCCTAACTAATTTAAAAGCGGATGGAAATAAGGTAGATGGAATAGCTTATTTTTCTAATGATGGTGGCTGTAGTAAGGTAGTAAATAATTTATTTACAGCGCCTACTTCTTGTGTTACGCTGATTTGTGCCAATAGTGTAGCTTCTACAGATGTGCCAAAAACAATTTCTCCAACTGGCACTCCAACGATTACTTCTACAATCAATGTACCCTTGGACAAAACGATACAAGATGTCAATATTTCTAATTTAATAGGAACCCATACTTGGTTGAATGATTTAGAATTTACACTAACAAGCCCAGCAGGTACCACCATTGCCTTAATTGCTAATGCCTGCTTTAATGAAGATGATTTTAATTTAAATTTAGATAATACAGGAGTAGGGACGCTCAATTGCCCCTATAACGATGGGAATACCTATTTACCAGCAGAAAGTTTTACCGCCTTCGAAGGAGAAAATACCCAAGGGACTTGGACGCTAACGATTAATGATAGTGCTGGTGGAGACGGTGGCGCTCTTCAAAGCTGGTCTATTGGATTTTGTTATTTTGAAGAAGTGGCGGCTCGTAGTTGTGGTGATTTGGCATTGAATGGACCCGTTATCACGCCCGATACTTATACCGCAGATAATATCTTTTCTGCTGGCCAAGTAACAGGAACCGTCAATTTTTTAGCGGGAGAATCAATTACCTTATCGCCAGGGTTTAGTGCTACGGCTACAGCTACTTTCGTAGCAAAGATCGTTGCTTGTACACCTTCGACTATACAAGAAGTCCCTTCAGAGTCAGTTACATTTGCTACCAAGATGACGCCTACTAATCCACTAACAGCTACTACCTTAAAAATATATCCAAATCCAACAACAGGTGCCGTTCAGATAGAATATACCTTACCAACTAGCACTAAGGTACTGCTACAATTGTTCGATGCTAATGGCCAATTAATACAAACGATCGTTCCCGCAAGTAAGCAAGCGGCAGGTAATTATCAAAGGAATGTTGATGTAAGCAAGTTTACTCCAGGTATATATTATACGGTATTTAGTACGCCAGAAGAGAATAATACGCAAAAATTGGTTTTGATGAGGTAGGGTAAGGGCTTGGATAAAATTAAAGAATAAAATTAGAATTTTATCTAAACACATAAGCACATAGACTATGTGCTCTATGTGCCTATGCGTTTAAATATCACATTTAATTAATGCGACCCACTTAAAATTTAAGTTTGGCATTTTTCTCTTTTTAAAATCAATATGTTGGTAACCTGTAAATATGTTGGTAATTACTAAATATATTTTATTATAAATCAAAATTATCAATTGTAAGTAGTTGATTGTCAATTATAATTCCTCTTAAAAAATTATTTTAGATAAAGCCTATAATGTTGGTAACTATCCAATTATGTTGGTAACTTAGAAGGCATAAGCATTATTTCCGTGCTTTTCGAACTACGTGTCGGACACCTTTGGAGGTGTCCGACACGATAAGAACCGCTTGCAAAATGTTAGAGGTTGTTCTTTATCCAAATCTTATCATCGGACGGCGCTAGCCATCCGATGATAAATTTTGTAGTATTATCTCTCTTTTAACTATGAAGTTATTTAAGAATGTATAACTGATTTAGTATCCGCTCAATTCTCACTGGTGGAACGGCTGTAACACAACTCTCTGAGTTGTGCACAAGCTAGACATGCACAACTCAGAGAGTTGTGTTACGTCTGCCCTACCAGTACTTATTGAGCGGACACTAATTTCAGTCTACATTCTTAAACAACTTCTATCTATACCCAATAGGGTGAACGAAAAGTCATTATCGTAATGCGTAAATGCTTGAAAAGGTGGTTGCTTACGTGTCGGACACCTTCGAAGGTGTCCGACACGTAGTTCTAGCTATCCTTAGAAATATTTATCAATTGATTACGTATTATAAAAACGACTTTTCGTTCACCCTACTATACCCAACTTTCCTAATTGATTACCAGTGCATTATCTCCAATAACAGGGATTTTTTAAAACAGGAGAATTTAACTACACAAAAAAAACGAATTTTCGCCTAGTACTTTTTACCTTTGTTTCGTATATCTGTAGCTTAGACCTTTGGTCTGAGTAATCTATTGTACTGCTCAGACCAGAGGTCTAAGCTACATCCACACAAAGTTTAACAATCCTCAATGCTCCAACAAATCGCATTTGTCATTATCGCTGCACTCGCCTTTGGGTATGCAGGGAAACAATTTTTAAAAATTCGGCGCAATATCTTATTGGGTCAAGACGAAGACTACCCACGAGACAGTGGGCAAAGTTGGAAAAACATGCTATTGATCGCCTTTGGACAAAAAAAGATGTTCAAACGATGGATACCAGCGGTTTTCCACTTATTCATCTATGTAGCGTTCTTATTTACCCAAATCGAGTTAATCGAAATAATGATTGATGGGATATTTGGACAGCACCGCTTTTTTGCCCCTTATTTGGGAGGTCTTTATACATTGATTATAAATAGTATTGAAATCCTTTCCTTATTAGCTTTTATAGCAACAGTGGTTTTCTTAAGTAGAAGAAATTTATTAAAAGTACCTCGATTCCACATGTCTGAAATGACAGGTTGGCCTACCTTAGATGGTAACCTGATTTTGGTTGGAGAATTATTACTATTGTTGGGTATTTTTAGTATGAATGGGGCAGATAAAGTATTACAAGGCATTGATCCTGCTCATTATCCAGACACGGGCTTTATGGCAGTAAGTAGCTGGCTCGGCCCTGCTTTATTTGGTAGTTTAGGAGAAGGAACTTTACATATCATAGAACGATCTGGTTGGTGGTTACATATTTTGACGGTTTTTGGATTTATTAATTATTTACCAAAATCTAAGCATTTACATATCCTATTCGCTTTTCCTAATACCTTCTATGCGAAGCAAAACTCAAGAGGGGAGATGGAGAATATGCCCGAAATCATGAACGAAGTAAAGTCTATGATGGGCTTAACAGAAGATACGGGAGAGATGCCACCAGAAGATGAATTACCGGTTTTTGGTTCGAAAGATATAATGGATCTAAGTTGGAAGAATGTATTAGAGGCGTATACTTGTACAGAATGCGGCCGTTGTTCTTCTGTTTGTCCTGCCAATATTACGGGCAAAAAATTATCGCCTCGTAAAGTGATGATGGATATCAGAGATCGAGCAGAGGAAATTGGTGAAAAGCTAGATAGTGGCGATTTACAATATGTCAAAGAAGAATTAAAAGCAGAAGCGAAAACCCTTACCAAAGAGAATTTTGATGATGGTAAATCGCTATTCGATTATATCACTAGAGAAGAATTACATGCTTGCACGACTTGTAATGCTTGCGTGGAAGCTTGCCCAGTTTTAATTAATCCACTGGAGCCTATTCTAAAGATGCGTCGCTACGAGATCTTAACGGAATCTGCTGGTCCAGGTGATTGGTTGCCTATGTTCAATTCTATTGAGAATGGTGGTGCTGTTTGGCAATTGCCTGATGAGCGTGGGCAATGGGCGAAGGATGCGGTGGCTAAGGATCAAGGGGCGTGATGTTGCTCCTTCAGGGCTGATATCTCCCACGACTGCGTCATGGGTTACAGGGTGTCGTCCCGTTGGGACTGTTCGTGCGTTATGTTTCCATGACGTTGACATTTCGACGACGTTGACATTTCCCACGACTGCGTCATGGGCTACAAGGTGTCGTCCCGTTGGGACTGTTCGTGCGTTATGTTTCCACGACGTTGATGTTCCCACGACTGCGTCATGGGTTACAAGGTGTCGTCCCGTTGGGACTGTTCGTGCGTTATGTTTCCACGACGTTGATGTTCCCATGACTGCGTCATGGGCTACAGGGTGTCGTCCCGTTGGGACTTTGGAGTTTCAGCGTTAAAATAGAAAAGGGTCTGGCGATTAAGTCAGACCCTTTTTTATTTTAACGTCCAAGCCCCAAAGTGGGCGATAATCTCTAATCCGTTACACCGTTATGGATTACAACGCACGAACATAACGCACGAACAGTCCCAACGGGACGACACCCTGTAGCCCATGACGCAGTCATGGGAATGTCAACATAACGCACGAACATAACGCACGAACATAGCGCACGAACATAACGCACGAACAGTCCCAACGGGACGACACCCTGTAGCCCATGACGCAGTCGTGGGAAATGTCAACGCCACGAATATTTCAATTTTATTCAAATAATTGTGAATTTTGTGCATAATGTTTTATATTTTGTATGAAATCTTTCACACAAAAGCATACCACTCAATCCAACATCAATACTATTGATCACACAAAAAAACGTCAACGAAATATTAGAAATCGCCAAGATCGAAGACATTGTCGAAGATTTCGTCAATCTCAAGCGGAGAGGCGCCAACTATATAGGGCTATGCCCATTCCACAACGAAAAGACCCCCTCCTTTACCGTTTCACCGAGTAAAAACATATGCAAATGCTTTGGCTGTGGAAAAGGAGGCGATCCCGTACAATTCCTACGAGAACTAGAAAACTTCACCTTTGTAGAAGCCCTAAAACACATTGCCAATAAATACGGCATTAAGGTAGAAGAAAAAGAACTCAGTGCAGAAGCCATTGCCGAAAAGCAATTATATGATAGTTTGTATTTAGTCAATGGATACGCCAAAGATTTCTACTACGAGCAATTGACAGAGACCGACAAAGGCAAGAGCGTAGGACTCTCTTATTTTAAACAAAGAGGATTTCGAGAAGGGACTATTGAAAAATTTGGATTGGGCTACGCGCCGGCCTCCAAAGCAGATTTCACCAATGCGGCCCTTGCCAAAGGCTATAATAAAAAGTTGTTGAAACGATTAAAATTGACCAATCAATACGATGGCGATTTTTTTCGAGATCGGGTCATGTTTACCATTCGGAGTGTCTCTGGAAAAGTAATTGCTTTTGCAGGACGAACGCTATCGAATGATAAAAAGACCGCCAAGTATATCAACTCGCCAGAGACAGAAATATACGTCAAGAGTAAAGTCTTATATGGTGCGCACCTAGCCAAAAAAGCCATTCGCCAAGCCGACGAATGTATCTTAGTAGAAGGCTACACCGATGTGATTTCCTTGCACCAATCAGGCATTGAAAATGTCGTCGCTTCTTCTGGTACTTCTTTGACGGAAGGGCAAATCAATTTAATCAAACGCTATACCCCCAACATCAAAATCTTATACGATGGAGATGCAGCAGGTATTAAAGCCGCATTGCGAGGATTAGATTTGGTCTTGGAACAGGATATGAATGTCAAGGTCGTATTACTACCTGATGGGGAAGATCCAGATTCCTATATGCAGCAGGTAGGCATCACCGCCTTTAAAGAATTTATAGCAGAACAGGCAGAAGATTTTATTTTATTTAAAACCAATTTATTATTAGCCGAAACGGTTGGCGATCCCGTCAAGCGAGCAGAAATTATTAAAGATATTGTATCTAGTATCGCAAGGATTCCAGACCCTATTAAGCGATCTTTATATGTGAAACAATGCGCGCGATTGGTAGATATTGAGGAACAAACGATTATCAATGAAACCAATAAATTAATTGCCCAAAATATTGCAAAGGGTCGAAAGAAAAGACAGATTAATAGAGATCGTACATCTGTAGGAAAGCCTGCACCGTCAGGAGATCGATCTTTTCCATCTGCTCCGCCTCCGATGACGGAAGGGGAGCAACTGCCGCCCGACTTAGTAAATCGCATACGGCCTGTTGATGAACTCAACCAGGCGGTCGGGGCTGCGTATCAAGAAAAAGACATTGTCCGTATCTTAGTTAGTGGTGGCAGTCAAATTTTTGATGAAGAAGAAAAGATCACCGTAGCAGAATATATCCTGTCTAATATAGAAGATGTATTAGAAGATTTTGACAATGCTGGATATGGTTTGATCGTCAATGAGTACCACCAACGCTTATTAAAAAAGAAGCCCACAGATCATAGTTATTTTTTAAATCATTCGGACGAGAAGATTCGCGAAATTACCACGAGTCTTTTAACTTCTCCCTATGAATACAGCCCCAACTGGGAAGAGAAATTTGAACAACCGCTCCGCACACAAAAGAATCCAGAAGAAAACTTTACCGAAGATAGTATCTACTCCCTTCGGACCTTCAAGCAAAAGAAAATTCACCAAATGCGCCTAGATGTTTCTGATAAGGTAAAAGTGGCGAGTGAGAAGGGTGACTTCGATGAAATGATGAAGTATATGAAGGTTAAAAAGAAATTGGATGAGGTGTATAATGAGTTAGCCTTGCAGACGAATACGGTAGTGATTAAATGATTTGAGTGTGGGGTAGCCGTCCCTACCTCCACACCATGTCATTCCGCAGGAACCCATACCATTACCATCCCTACCTCCACACCATGTCATTCCGCAGGAACCCATACCATCCCTACCTCCACACCATGTCATTCCGCAGGA
>JALZWC010000287.1 GCA_023300255.1 Saprospiraceae bacterium
AAAACTAAGCATAGCTGGGCTACGGTTCTTTTTTCAGGACTTCTTAGAGGGAAAAAGGGCAGGTTAAAATGGCTAATTTATTCTTACTCTTTGCCTTAACTAAATGGCATAACTAAAAAAGTTAAACAATGAAAGTCTTCTCACAACTAGTAATCATTTCCGCTCTACTTTTCTTAGGATCAACAAGGGCATGTGCTCTTACTATAGATTCAACAAAAACAAAAATAAAAAATCAATTTTACACTGCTTATGTAACAAATAGTATCCTGTCTTGGAACATTTCTTTACAACAATTGGAAGATGAAAAAGAAATAGGCAATCAACTACTATTATCTAAAGGATATTATGCTGCCGCTGCAACAGCTATTGGTAATAAAGACGAAACCCTTGCTTCAGCGCTATTAGATAAAGGACATAAATTAATCAATAAGGTATTAAAAAACAATAATAAATCCGCAGAAGCCCATGCCCTTTTATCTGCTATTTTAGGTTTAAAGATTGGGCTATCACCTATGAAAGGAATGGTGTACGGTAGCAAGAGTTCTAGAGCCGCTAATAAAGGTATTCGGCTGGCCCCAGATAATGCATTTACTAATTTTGTACAAGGTAATTATTTATTTTACACCCCTTCTATGTTTGGTGGAGATGTTAAGGAGAGCATCATTTATTTAGAAAAATCTGCGGCTATTTATGCGCAAAAAGAACAGCTCCAAAATTGGGAATACATGAATACCTTAGCTTTATTAGGACAAGCCTATCATGCACAAAAAGACTACTCAAAAGCCAAAGTAACATTTGAAACTGCCTTAAAAATTGCGCCTAATTTTGGATGGATTGAGTATGTTTTATTGCCGAAGACAGAGAAGGCATTGTAGTGATAATTTTTCTTATGTTTTAATATCTATACTCTACATATGATAAGAACATGATTCTTTGATAATTTATTACTTCATCAGATAACTGCGTGGTATGCTGCGTAAATTTGCACATATTTAATTCAAAAAAGCATTTCCTATACTTAGAATCCTTGCAGAGTCGATGGTTTAAGTTACAAACTTAAACCATCAACTCTGCAAAGATTCTAAGCTATGGGAATTAATTCTTGTAGTGGTACTTTGTCTATTATAATGACACGCTTCCCTTCGCAGTATATAAAGTATTGTTTACTTCCTAAGTAGTAAGTCAAGTTATATCTGACTAGTAGAAAAATAGCATTCTATTATAAAGAATCTAAACCTCAAGAAATTAGGTATGAGCAAATTTGCAACGGTAATCTATTAAAATTAACAGAAAAACGCTCCCCCTTGGGGGTTGGGGGTAATCGTAAAAAGTATTTCTTACTCTTGCAAAACCCCCAACCCCCAAGGGGGAGCGATTTAGGAAAAGTTCAGAAACTAGAAATAATCTTAGTATTCAATCTAAATCTAAATAGGCTATATCGAACCATATCTGATTAGTTGAAATTTAATGGTCTAATAGAAAAAGGTTAAATCTCAACTAGTCAGATATTGCTTGACTTACTTCCTAAGAAACAACCAATGAATAAAAAATTTCTTCCTTCAATAATTTCAGTCCTATTATTCCTATTCTCTAACTATACTCTATCCGCACAACACCTAGTGAAAGGAACAGTAAACGATGCAGTAACAGGAGAAGCATTAATAGGGGCTAATTTATTCTTAGTCTCCGATTTTTCGATAGGTAGTCAAACTGATTTAGAGGGAAATTTTAATTTTAATATCGACGCAGAAAAAGGGATACTGATCATTTCCTACATCGGATACAAAGACCAACAAATAGCATTTACTAGTACAGAGATGCCTTTACAAATAGTGATGCAAGCCAAAGTGAATACTATTGAACAGGTTATAGTAAGAGGTAACAAATTGACTGGACAAGTATTTGCTGTCGAAAAAATAAATCAATTAGCTATTTATTTAAATCCAAGCGCACAGGCAGATGCCTTGAAAGCCGTTCAATCTAATGCCGCCTCTACGACTATAGATGAAACGGCCAATGTGAGTTTGAGGGGAAGCCCTGCCAGTGAGACGGGTATTTTTTTGAATAATGTGCCGATCAACGATGTTGTCCGATTAGATCAATCTAATGGTGTGGGGCAGTTCAGTATTTTTAATACGAGCACCATTGAATCTGTGAGTGTTTTCCCAAGTAATCCACCTTTAGAGTTTGGTAATACAACCTCTGGTGTGGTCGCCCTTTATACAAAAGATCAGTTACCTAAAAAATCGAACGCTATTAGCCTTAACCTAATAGGTACAGGTATATCCATTAGTCGAAAGCTAGGAAAAAAAGATGCTATTTCCGCTTTTTCTAATTGGAATAATCCCTACCTACTAAAAAAGGTTAATCCCATTTCTTTAAAGGATTTAAATACTTTTACGACTCTTGATTTTGGAATATATGGTGTGCATCAATTTAATAAAAATTGGCAGTTAAAATACTTCAATTACGCTATTAAAGAAAGTTATCAATACCAAGTGCGCTTTCCTGATTTTGAAGATAAATTCAAACAAAACAAACAGCGTAATCAATCTATTATAAACCTGATCCAACAAAAAGAAAATACTCGCTTGGAATGGAATCAAGGTATTAATTTTTCTACCGCTAATTACCAGGTAGGCAACATCAATATCGACTCTAAAAATTTTGACTATTTCAGTGGAATCAACTATGCTTGGTATCCTGAAAACGGTAGTGTAAAAGTGGGCATAAACACCAATATACATCGGGTCACTTCCTCCGGCACTGCTCCATTATACGACTACGCATTCTCAACGGAACAGCCAAATATATCTTTCGACACCACGCATTGGATTATATTACCTGAAGTTTTTATTTACAATAAATGGACGCTTGCTGATAAATTAACAATCGGTCTTGGTGGAAGATTTCATCCTAAGATTAATCAACTAGTAGCTTATAATAGTTACCAATTAAACTTAGCCTATAACTTTAATGACAAGCATCATCTAATAGCCTCTATCGGGCAATATCATAAATACCAATTGCCAAATAGTGAACAATTAAGCTTAACAAAATTAGCTTCCAAACAATTGTCTATTGACTATCATGGAAATAAGCAATATTGGAAATGGAGTACTGCAATTTATAAAAAAAATAATCTAAGAGGTGATACGCCGAATAATATATATGGTGCAGAGATATATGCTGCCCATGAAGGACCTAAATTAAAATGGAGTTTGAGTTTGGCAAGTATTCAGTCTACTATAGAATCGGAGAATAGCAGTTATCCCAGTGACCACGATATAAGTTACTTTTTTCGAACGATGTTGCAATATTCTTTTCGAGATAACTGGGATATTGGAGTAGTTTATTGGCAGCGACAAGGGCGTTACTATTTACCTGTCACTTCAAGTATTTTGGAAGAGGAGCAAAATACGTATCGGCCTATATACGCCCCTGAAAATGAAGGCCTGAGGTTACCTGATTATCACCGGTTAGATTTCAGTGTTTCTAAGATCATTGGTTTGCCTTTTGGTACTGCTATTTTATATGCTAATGCTAATAATTTATTGGATAGTAAGAATGTTCGGGCAATTAATTATAATGCGGACTATACTCAGCAATTTTCAGAATACTTGAATCGACGAACGGTATTTTTTGGGGTGGTTGTTAATTGGGAGTGAGTAGATTTTGTTTATCCATATCAAGTCTAACCCAAATACAAAAAACACCTAATCTACCCGAGTAACAGAAGAAATCCCATCCAAATCCTTCAAGGCCTTAATCAATAGATACAACTGATTTCTATCTTTCACTTGTAATTTAACCTTCCCTTCAAAATACCCCTCATTACCATCAATATGAAAAGAGCGAATATTTAAACCTAACTGGGAAGAAATCTTGGAAGTAATATTTTGAATCACGCCTGGTCCATCATCAACTCCAATGATTAACAAATTTACAGAGAAATTAGTATTCGTTACCTCATTCCATTCTGCTTTCATAATACGGTAACCAAAGCGAGCCATTAAATTAGTAGAGTTCGGGCAATTAGAACGATGAATTTTTAATCCGTAGTTGCTAACATATCCAAAAATATCATCTCCGTTTACAGGGTTGCAACAAGTGGCCAGTTCAAATTTATAATTCTCTGCTGGTTCGCCATTAATATATAAACCAGACTTACTGATGTTTTTAGGGTCGACAATTCTTATTTCTTCAAGGTCCGCTTTTTTATTGTTTATTACTGGAGGGCTTACAATAGGAATCAGTTTACCATGTTCTATTTCAAATTTCTTTAAAATATCATTGATATCTAATTCATTGGTAGCCAAGGCAAAGAAAAAATCAATATGTGATTTAATTTTTAAATGCCTTATGATCGTATCAATATTAATTTCTGAGTTCTCAATTTTTAAACTTTTAAATTTACGCTCTATAGCTTCCTTTGCTAATTCCCCTTCCTTTCGTCTGTCTTCCTTTAATGCAGATCGAATTTTTGTTCTAGCTCGACCTGTTACCACCATTTTCAACCAACTATCTTTTGGTGTTTGTTTGGGGCTTGTTGTTACATGAATCTTGTCTCCATTTTGCAACTTATAGCCCATTGGGACTAGCTTGTTATTTATCTTAATAGCTGTGGATTTAGATCCAATATCTGTATGTATAGCAAAAGCAAAATCTAGTGCAGTGGCTCCTTTAGGCAAGACTTTCATATCTCCTTTTGGCGTGTAGACAAATACTTCTTCACTAAAGAGATTACTTTTGAAATCATTTAAAAATTCTATGGCATCGGAATCTTGCTGATCCATAGTAGAACGTATATTGTCCAACCAAACATCATATACATCTGGAGATTTAGAGACCCCTTTATATTTCCAATGCGCCGCAAAACCTCGCTCAGAAATATCATCCATTCGTTCACTTCTAATTTGAACTTCTACAAACCGAGAATCTGGGCCTACTACTGTAGTATGCAGTGATTCATAGCCATTTGACTTTGGAATAGTAATCCAATCTTTTAATCGTTTTACGATCGGTTGATAAACATCTGTTACAACAGAATATACTTGCCAACAAGTAGATTTTTCTTGTTTAACTGGGACGTCTACAATTACTCGAACAGCAAACAAATCATATATTTCCTCAAAAGGAACTTTCTTCGTCTTCAGTTTATTCCAAATAGAATAGATAGATTTGGGACGACCGGTAATTCGGTAGTCAATTTCCATTTCTTTTAAATGTGATTCTAAAGGTTTAATAAACTCGGCAATATATTGTGTTCTAGACTCTTTCGTCTCTTGCAGTTTTTTAGCGATACTATTATAGGTTTCTCGATCTGTGATTTTCATACACAAATCTTGAAACTCTGTTTTAAAATTATACAAACCTAATCTATGCGCTAGAGGTGCATAGATAAAAGAGGTTTCTGCCGCTATCTTCAGTTGTTTATGCCGAGGCATCGATCCCAAGGTCCGCATATTATGGATTCGATCTGCCATTTTAATCAAAACGACTCTTACATCTACTGTTAAGGTAGATAAGACCTTTCTAAAATTTTCTGCTTGCGGGCTTTCTACATCATAGGCGTTGTCTAGTTTTGTTAGACCATCTACAATCATTCGTACTCTTTGCCCAAATTGTGCTTCAATTTCTTCTAAAGTAACATCCGTATCTTCGACTACATCATGTAGTAAAGCACAGATTGCGGCGGTAGGTCCTAGTCCAATCTCATCTATACATATTCGAGATACCTCAATAGGGTGCATTATATAAGGTTCCCCTGATTTACGGCGTTGCTGACTATGCGCCTCTACCGCTAATTCATAAGCTGCCCGAAGATTTATCTGATCCTCTTTATCCAATTCTTTATTAAAAGATTGCAGCAACGTTCGATAGGCTCTTTGAATCAATAACTTTTCATCTTCTTGTATTTCTACCATAATCAGGATATTGTTGTATCTATTCGGAGGTTCCAATGCGCTACTCTACTATCAATAAACTTTTATATTGATTAAACTCCATTGCCGATCTTAACTTAATAACGAAAAAATGATCCAAGCAGTTGCCAGTAATGTAGTTGGAATTTGTCTAAATGTATAAAAAAGGTCGGTAAAGAGGTAGGAAATAAATAATCTATGCTATTCTGATTCGTTTTTCGACAAGTTTACTCAAAGTAGTTGACACTTACCTAGCAAAATCCGTGAATCCGTGGTTAAAAATGTCATCTACTTTTTGGCTTTGGATAAATTTTTCATAAAATACCTCCAAAAAACGATGAAATATCGTGATTTGAAAACATAAGCCATTTTATTCTCTTTTCTCAAGATATTTTATTAGAAAAAATCATCATCTATTTAGAAAAGCTATTATCTTTGCATTCGCTTGTAAAAAAGCAGTAAAAACTTTACAAACACACACTAAATTTGGGCGGGTGTGGTGAAATTGGTAGACACGCTAGACTTAGGATCTAGTGCCGCGAGGCGTGGGGGTTCGAGTCCCTCCACCCGCACCACAAAGAAATCTGACTCTAGGGTCGGATTTCTTTTTTTATAGTAGTTTGTAAATTCGTTGAGAAAAAATGTTTTTTCAAAATTAGTCTTGTTAGAGACCAGGAATTAAATAACCTACCAGTTATGGCGCAGTGATTTTTTCTTGTAAAGAAGCTTCAAAATTAAGGCATAGCAGAGCTACGGCTTCATTTTTAAGTTTTTTTACAAGGAAAAAGGACAAGTCAGAATGGTAG
>JALZWC010000288.1 GCA_023300255.1 Saprospiraceae bacterium
TCTAAGAAGTCCTGAAAAAAGAACCGTAGCCCAGCTATGCTTAGTTTTTCAGAATTCCTTAGAGTAAAAAATGACTAGCTTAAAACGATCAATTTATTCTCACTTTTTGCCTAAGTAAAAGTATCAAAATAAAGTAGACCATTATGATTTTTTAAACACTGGCTGTCAACGTCTTTCGACTTCATACTGTATCCGCTCAATTCTCACTGGTGGAATGGCTGTAACACAACTCTCGGAGTTGTGTACAAGCTAGACATACACAACTCAGAGAGTTGTGTTACATCTGCCCTACCAGTACTTATTGAGCGGATACTTCATCCTTACTACTTTATACTTATTACTTCACTAAGGATCATCAGTCCAAAAAATAATTTTTATGTGCGGAATTGTAGCCTATTTAGGTAAAAAACAAGCTTATCCTATTTTATTAAAAGGGCTAAAAAGATTAGAATATAGAGGATATGATAGTGCTGGCGTTGCCTTAATTGATGAGACCTTAACCGTCTATAAGAAGAAAGGAAAAGTACAAGACTTAGAAACATTTATTGGCGAACGCTCTACAGCAGGAAGTATAGGAATTGGGCATACCCGTTGGGCTACACATGGTAAGCCAGACGATATCAACGCACACCCACATATCTCTAGTAATGGACGATTAGTATTAGTTCATAATGGGATTATAGAAAATTACGGTCTATTAAAAGAAGCACTCAAGAAAACTGGTCATTCCTTTGAAACACAAACAGACACAGAGGTATTAGTTAATTTGATTGAAGAAATCCAAAAGACAGATAATCTAGCTTTAGAGGAAGCAGTACGAGTGGCACTAACAAAAGTGAGAGGAGCATATGCAATAGTTGTGATGGACAAAAATGATCCTGATAAATTAGTAGCTGCTAGAAAATCTAGTCCACTAGTCGTAGGCGTAGGAGACGATGGTTTCTATTTAGCTTCAGATGGTACACCGATAGTTGAGCACACGAGAAAGGTCGTTTACTTAAAAGATGAAGAAATAGTCACTTTGACACGGTCTGGGGAAATGGATATCAAAACAATTTCAAATGAAATACAACATCCATTTATACAAGAATTAGAATTTGAAATAGAAACGATAGAGAAAGGAGGGTATGATTATTTCATGCTAAAAGAAATTAATGAACAACCAGCCACTATTAGAGAATGTTTAAGAGGCCGATTGAATGCAGATGAAGGGTGGATTAAACTAAGTGGTGTTGATAATCTAGTTAATAAATTATTAAATGCGGATCGATTTATTATAGTAGGATGTGGCACTTCTTGGCATGCAGGGTTGATCGCAGAATATTTATTTGAGGATTTTGTTAGAATACCTGTAGAGGTAGAATATGCTTCAGAATTTAGATACAGAAATCCAATTATATCGGAAAGAGATATTGTATTTGCTATATCTCAATCTGGAGAAACAGCAGATACTTTAGCAGCATTAGAATTGGCCAAAGAAAAAGGAGCATCCATATATGGGGTTGTTAATGTAGTAGGTTCTTCTATCGCTAGAATAACGGATGAAGGATCTTATATACATGCGGGTCCAGAAATTGGCGTAGCTTCTACTAAGGCTTTTACAGGCCAAGTAACTTTGCTAACAATGATTGCTTTAACATTGGCTAATAAAAAAGGGACTATTTCCAATGCTTACTACCGCCAATTAATTACAGAGCTGGAACAAATTCCAAATAAAGTTCAACAAGTCTTAGAGAAAAATGCACAAATAGAGTTTATAGCTAAGGAAATCATGGATGCGCCAAATGCTTTATACTTAGGTAGGGGATATAATTTCCCAGTAGCTTTAGAAGGAGCACTCAAATTGAAAGAAATTTCTTATATTCACGCTGAAGGATATCCAGCAGCGGAGATGAAGCACGGTCCTATTGCCTTAATAGATGAAAATATGCCTGTTATTGTAATGGCAACGAATAGAAGTGCTTATGAAAAAATAATTAGTAATATTCAAGAAGTCAAAGCTAGAGGAGGACGAGTCATTGCAATTATTTCGGAAGGAGACAAAGAAATTAAAGAGATAGCAGATTATACGATAGAAATACCAGAAACAGAAGAGCCTCTAACACCGTTAATCTCAGTAATTCCCCTTCAATTGTTATCTTATCATATCGCTTTAATGCGTGGTTGTAATGTCGATCAACCCCGAAACCTAGCAAAATCGGTAACAGTTGAGTAACTTTGCAATTCTTTGGTTAGTTGTCGTTTAATTAACACGACCCGTTTATATAACTAAAAGTATATAGCTAAAAGAGTACGAAAAAAAATAATAATGGTAGATAATGCACTTAATATGGAATATAATTCTCAAAGAGAATTATTAATCATTCCAGAATATGGCCGTAATGTACAACGGCTCATCTTGCATGGAAAAGATCTGGAAGATCCAGAGGAGCGACAAGAGTTTATTGAAAAAGTAGTGTTGTTGATGCAGCAAATGCATCCACAAAACAGAAATATTGAAGATTATAAAGAACGGTTATGGAAACATGTCTTTAGAATCGCAGAGTATGACTTAGACGTTTCTCCTCCGGGTGGAATTATTCCAACACCTGAAGATTATAAGAAAAAGCCTGAAAAGATCGCTTATCCTAAGAAAGAGGCTAGGTTTAGACATTATGGTAACAATGTACAGCAATTAATTAATAAGGCCCTAGAAATGGAGGAAGGCCCCAAGTTGCAAGGATTCATTAAGGTCATTGGATCTTACATGAAACTAGCTTATAAAACTTGGAATAGAGAACACTTTGTAAGTGACGAGGTAATAAGAGAAAACCTATTAACTTTATCTGGTGGTAAGCTAACCTTACCTGAAGATACTTCCATTGATAATCTTGCGAATGCAAAGAAACGGAAGAAAAGTTCTGATGGAAGAGATAGGGGAGATAGTAGAGACTATAGAGATAATAGAAGAGGCAGAAATGATAACAGAAGAGGTAGAAATAACGACAATAGAAGAGGTAGAAGATAAATATTTTGTTTATCTTTGTATCGAAACAACACAATTTGTTAATAAAATAAATATCTGACATGTCTTTTGAAGTAGTAGGTCGAGTACACAAAGTATTTGAGACAGAAAAAAAAACAGATTCTTTTCAAGCTAGAGAATTTGTAATAGAAGTGGATGGTAACTATCCACAATTTGTAAAATTCCAATTGGTACAAGATCGTTGTGCCCTTGTAGATACCTATAAAGAAGGCGATACCATAAAGGTTCACTTTGATTTGAGAGGACGAGAATGGCAAGGGAAGTACTTTACCAATTTGAATGCATGGAGAGTAGAAGCAAGTGAAGCTACTGGTGCTGGTGCACCACCCCCTCCACCGCCAGCAGAAGGAGCTTTTCCTACCGTTACGGATGCTCCTGCTTCCGCAGAAGATGATTTACCGTTCTAAACTAGAAATGGTTTCTTCTTAAAAAGCCTTTTTGATTACCTAATCAAAAAGGCTTTTTTATTTTAAAGCTATATGGATATATTTGAACAATTCTTATATTCGTTGCTATAAACCATTAAAATGTGTTTATTTTGAGTGAATTAAATGTAGCTTATACCTCTGGTCTGAGTAGATCCACTGTAACTAACTACTACTCAGACCAGAGGTCTAAGCTACAGATCTAAATTACAGTATCATTCTTCAAATCTTCCTTCTATGAAAAATATATTCTTTTTCTTTTTTATAGTATTACTTGCTGCTTGTAGTCCAACTAAAGCAATACTAGAGCAACCTGTACCAATAGAGATACCTACCATTAAAACGGTAGACCAAATGACAGATACTGAATTAAAAACGTATGCGGATGAACTAGCACATAAGTACATTATAACAGATGGACATGTAGATTTGCCTTACCGTCTTAGGATTAAAAACTTTAAATTAACAAAAGAATTTTTAGGTATTCCTATTGAAACAACAGAGGGAGACTTCGATTATGTTCGAGCTAAAAAAGGAGGCTTAGATGCGCCGTTTATGTCTATTTACATTCCTGCATCTTATCAAGAAACGGGTGGGGCAAAAGAATTTGCGGATTCTTTGATTGATATGGTAAGTGGTATTGCAATAGCCCATCCAGATAAGTTTGCTATTACGACTTCTCCACAACAAGTTGTTAATAACTTTGAAAAAGGTATACTTTCTCTTCCTATGGGAATGGAAAACGGTGCGCCTATTGAGGATGATATAAATAATGTAGCCTACTTTCACGAACGAGGTATCCGCTATATTACATTGACTCATTCCAAAGATAATTTGATCTGTGATTCTTCTTATGATACGACTAGAACCTGGAACGGCTTAAGTACTTTTGGAAGAGAGGTCGTACTAGAAATGAACAGAGTAGGTATCATGGTAGATATATCGCATGTTTCTGATTCTACTTTTTATCAAGTTATGGAATTAACAGATGTTCCTTGTATTGCTTCCCACTCTTCTACTAGAAAATATACGCCTGGTTTTGAACGGAATATGAATGATGATATGATTAAAAAATTAGGAGAAAATGATGGCGTCATTCAGATTAATTTTGGTTCTACCTTTTTAGATGGAGATATTGCAAAACAACGAAATGAACTCCGCGGAAGAATGGTCGTATTACTAAAAGAAAAAGGGCTAGATTACAGAGACGAAGCAGCTAAACCATTCATAGAGCAATTTCAAAAAGATAATCCTGCTCTTTTTTCAGATGTTGAAAAAGTGGCAGATCACATAGATCATGTCGTTGCCCTCACGGGTAGTTCTAAGCATGTAGGATTTGGCTCCGATTATGATGGTGTTGGAGACAGTCTGCCTACGGGGCTAAAAGATGTATCTCAGTTTCCTAACTTAATTTATGTCTTATTAAAAAGAGGATATACAGAAGAGGATATAGCTAACATCTGTTATAAAAATGTTTTCAGAGTATGGTCAAAAGTAGAAACAGTGGCAGCTGCATCAAAATAAGGAAAAGGCCTTTAAAAGATATAGAGGAATTCTAATGAACAAAGTTCCGCTATACTTTTTAAGGAATGACGAAATAATAACTGTCTCAACTTGGCTTGCCCTTTTCCAGTCTTAGAAAGCCAAAAAAAGAGTCCGTAGCCCTGCTATGCACTAGTTT
>JALZWC010000289.1 GCA_023300255.1 Saprospiraceae bacterium
TTTATGATGTATGATTTAAAATTTATGATTTATCCAAATCAATAATTTTAGTTTTCAGCTAAAAAACATATTCAAATCTAAAAGAACTGTACAGCCCTGCCCCCCGACCCTCTCTTAAAAAGAGGAGGAGTCATCTACGAAGGAAAATCTTCAATCGGAGACGACTCCCTCCCTTCTTAAGGGAGGGTTGGGGAGGGTTCCTGCGAGGGTGCTAAATAGTTACTATTTTTTTAGACTAGAGACTAGAGAGTCATAAGTCTCTACTCTCTGCTCTCTACTCCCTGTTCTCTTTTACAGTCCCGACGGATCAAACTGTCGCTGTACACCAAACCATTTAATCACTCGTTCTCCCAAGCCCGGTGCATCTATATGCATGAGGTATACCCCACTGGCGACAGGAATCCCTTTATTATTTTTTAAATCCCATTCTAAACCTGGAGAAACTTGCTGTTGCTGAATAGCTCGATTATTACCTCTAACTGGAGTACCCGTTTCATTCCGCTTATATTGTCGAATAAATCGACCATCTAAAGAGTAAATAGTTACAGTACTATTCGCTGGTAAATTGGTAATTTTAACTATATTCGTAAACTGAGAAGTCTCGTAAGCGGAGAATCCATAATAAGGATTCGGTACTACATTAATCGCTTTCAGTGCTTCTGCCATTTCTACTTCCGTACCAATCTCTTCTGGAGCGGCATCACCAATTGTAATTTTATAGCTTGGGTATCCTCTAAATTCGCCTGTTCCTTCTTCTACCGCATATGGATTATCTACTCGTAATTTTACAGTTACATCATTTGGAATCAATCCATCTGCATATGAGTTCATAGACAAACCTTCTGGAACAGTAAAGATTCCTGCCCAAGTAATATTATCTAAGGCTCTTACCTTTCTTAATTCACTGGATCCAAATTCTGGATCTAATCTTTGGCGCATGCCTTCGCCTCCATCGTATTCTTCATCCGTCACATAGATCATGTGTTGACCACCTAAGTAGAAATTGAATAAAGAAAAAGTACTCGTTTCTATGGATAAGACAGAAGAAGGATTAAACATCATATCTCCACCTCTTGGCGTATCCCCTAAATAATTTACATCAAAAAATTCTGTCGTTGGATTATTTTCTCGGTATACAGAATTTTCTCCAAAGAAGATATTCACTCGCTTACCCGTTTCTACATCTATAGCATAACCGGGGAACCAACCCAGTCCCATTTTATCAGAACCATTATCATTCATTTCTCCATCTGGCATTGGTCGACCATTCTCCCCTGCTTCCTTTCCTACGGATGGAGATTGGCGAACATCAAAATTTCTAGCCCCCCCTTCTGTCCCCACTGCTAATCCTTGAGAAACACTATAATAAAAAGGCGAAGCCGTTTCTACAACTAAACATCTACTCCATTTTGATTTATCAGAAGTCATAACGATATCCACATTATTCAAATGAGATACGCCATCTACTCTATTTCTTACTAAATTAAATTGTCTAGATTCATTAATCCATGCCGGAGAAACATAAGAATTATTAGGAATCAATCCTCGGGAGAGTCCCGATGGTGGATCTTGTACTCGATTCTCAAAATCTGTTAATAAGAAAGGGACAAACCAGCCATTGATGACATTCACCAAATTTTGATCTTGATCGACGGGTTGCGCATCTTCTAAATCACCTGGGTAAAATTCAAAAACTTCCCCTGGTCCAGTTTTCAAAAAATCAATTGGTGGAGATCCTTCATCTGGTACTCCGTTAAGCCACTGAGGACCATTTGGATCTGCATAGACAATATCGGCACCAATCGCACCATTTTGTCCTGTTCCTAATTCCCCTACTTCTAAACCTTGCTCTATCGCTACCGTAAATCCGTACTCTCCTATAATCTGTTCATTCAATTTTTCTATTGTCGTTTCAGAAGCAATCTCTGTACCATCTGCTACATTGGTCAAGACCCATCTCACTTCTTCATCTAATCTAGTATTCGACATGTCTTCATCCACTAAGGTCAATTCATATTCTCCATCCTTAACATTAAGTGGATTAAAAATAGTAATATTGACAGGTCCATTTCCTTCTTTGTATGCTATCTCTCCATCAAAGGAGCCATCTAATATTGCTTCTCTAACACCCTCTTCTAAATCCAAGAACACCCCTCCAGTACCAACGCCATCTATTCTTACAATTTTTGCACCATCTCCAAAATCCGCATTTAATTTTCGTTCTACGATTTCTCTCGGAATTACCGTGTAATAACTATTCGTTCCATCTCCAATATTTCCTCTTCCTTCTAAATACGCTCGTCGTTGACCTTCCGTATTAGGGAATTGCGTAAACTGTTGGTAGTTATTATAAGCATAAGCTAATGCCGTAAAATAATATTTCTTCTGATTAATTAAGGTTCGATCTCCTTCTGCAAACTGATCTTCCGTTATTACAAAGGTATGTCGAATACCAGTATCCGTTCCTTGCACTTCAGAGTTAGGAACCCATATTTGTCTCGGAGAATTAGGATTAGGATCAGGATTAGAAACGGGGGTCCAATTAAATATTTCATCCACTCCGTTTCTTATATCTACTTGATAAATTAATCTAGATTTATCTGGATCTTCTAACTCTGCAATACTAACATTAGGACCAGATATTTGGAATAATTTATAGCCCTCAAATGCGTACGTACGATCTGCTTCTGGAATTGTCGAAGGCGCTTGTAAATCTAATTCCGCATAGGCCTCAAAAGCATTATTAGAAATCAACTGATCGTTTGTAAAAACAGCAATAATTTCTTGATCCAATTCAATCCAATCTACATCTGGTGCATCTGGTCCATCGGTAATATCAAAGCAGTTATCAAATAATGCTTGCGCAATATCATCTGCAAATAATAAAGGATCAATATCTGGACTAGGATGCTGCACATCTGGAACCCATACCACCCCTACTATTAATTCATTGACTGCACCGGGATCTAATCGAAACGGTCCAGAAGCTTGTATCGTTCTAGTATCAAAATTTTCTAAACCTTGATTCGCCATAGACCAACCATTCGTATCATCTGGTCGATCAGGAAAGGCAAAATTAATGACATCATCACTTAATAAGTTATAGCCATTTCCGCCTCTCGTATATGGTGTCCCATCAATCCATCTTCCAGATAATAAATTATAGTATTGTGGCGCAGCTCCAGGATCACCCATTCCTGCATTCGGTGCAGAATCATCTCTTAGGTGATACGTAAAAGAAGACATTGGTAATTCCACAATGGTATCTGGTGACTCTCCAACTGCTGGATTTCTTAAACCCCCATCGTCTGAAAATTTCTTTGGGCCTAATGGACCTCTAAAATAATCTATTCCTAAAATAGGTACTTCGTCACAATAGGTATTGATAGATCCACCTACATTACATTCACATCCCGTGATCCCATCTAAGGCATCTCTGTTATATACATAAGCCAAACTTCTCTCTACATCACTCCCTACATAATCATCATCAGGACAACCCAAATCCGCATCAACCCAAACTCCAAAATAAGTACTATCAATACTTTCTATCGCTCTATTGATCAACTTATATCGTTGGAAGGTCATGTTATTGATTTCATCATTTGTCGCATAGGCAAAAGCTTGTACTTGGATTTCCATTTGAATGGCATCTCCATTACTTTGTGTATGCGCTGCACCCGCATCATTATAAATCCAGAAAGTCATTTCATCTGGAAACTGTGGGGCATCACAACCTCTAATTTCTATTATTGGATAGTCGCCATCTTGTGGTTCATAAAAACCATTTCCATCTTGGTCAAAAAAGGCAGCCAGTCCTTGCGTCGTATTTGGCAATTCAAATCCTCGTAATTCAAAGAAGAATTCGTTCCCTCTCGCAGGCCAACCTTTCACATCCTCTGGTATGGAATTTTCATCATAGGTTTCTCCAGCACTTTGTGCTTGTTCAAATGCCTTTATATGACTTTCAATATTTTCTCCTTTAACGGTAAAAAATTGATCCCAATCATCACATATTGCTCGATCGGTTGTCCCTTCTTCTGGAGACAAAGGGCCTGGCCAAAAATCTTCCCCTTGTGTACTATACGTTTGAGCAGCCAATTTCAAATTTCCCCCTGGATCAAAACCACCTAGCCAAACAGCCCCTGCAAATATAGAAGAACGCTCTGGCACTCCTGCTCCTGGTTCTACTTTAGGAACGATATATCGACCATTCGTACTACCATCCCACCAAACATCTCCGCCTGTCAATAATCTAGCTCGTACATTATTGATCGCCATATCAACCTGCGCTTCCGCAGCTGCACAATCTTCTCTGTAATTTGCCTTGGTGTTGATCTTGGTACCGCCCGTATTAGTGGCCGCAGTGGTGGTTTTTCCATTCCCTTTTTTAGGGCCTACATGGGCATGGGTTGTTGCTGCTAACAACAGACTGCAGATAAGGAAGAAATACTGTTTATAATTCATACTATTTTTTTTCTAATCAATCTTACACTATATGGTATTCAATTTTTTTTGAACCACAAAAGAATTAAAATTTCAGGTAGTAATCGAACAATATTAAACGTAATATTTTAACCACATAGATCATATAGAGAATAACACCTATGTGACCTATGTACCTATGTGGTTAAAAAAAGC
>JALZWC010000290.1 GCA_023300255.1 Saprospiraceae bacterium
TTTAATGAAGGAGAATTGTTGATACTTTGACTGAATTAAAGTGAAAAATAAGAGCAAAAGAAGCAGCATAAATTACGAAGTTATTTCATACACATTCCTAAGCGTCGTTTAAAGGAACTCCTAAATCTTACGCATCGCCTCTACTGGGCGTAACTTGATAGCTTTCAATGCTGGATAAATTGCTGCTAAAAATGCAGTCAAAACAACAGCTATTGTTATTTGTAAATATAAAGAAGGTTCCGTAACAGGATAGATAATAGTATCCATACCCATCTGTTCCAAACCTGCGGAAAAGGAGGTCAGATCTAAACCAATATTACTAAAATACTTGATCGTGATCCAGGATAAAAAAATCCCGATTGGTGCGCCAACTACACCTAAAAAGATAGTCTCTAATAAAATCATCTTAAATACTTTCGCTTTATTCATTCCAATCGCCATGAGCATTCCTAATTCTTTATTTCGTTCTAATACTGCCATGAGCATCGTATTGATAATCCCAAATATTAAGGCCAGCATGAAAAGAAAAATAAAGATAGTGGAGGATATACCAATATTGGTTTCGTAGAGTTTTACATCAGGAGAAATGGCTCGATAATTTTCGGTTAGTACATCTGGGTATTTAGCTTGTAGCGCGGCTACATCTGTATCCAATGTTTTTCCATCTTTTAAATAGATGGCAATTTCGTGAGCAACAGTTGGATCTCCTAAAAGTCTATTAAGATCTGTTCTTTTGACAAATACATTCATTTCATCATACAAGGTATTCTTTGTATCAAAAATCCCAGCTATTCTAAAAGCACCTGCAACAATATCTCCTTCTAAATTTTGAAATTGAATGACTACCTTTTTACGCAGTTTTAAATTCAGTTTCTTAGCTAAAGGTTTACCAATAAGGAGTTGGTTTTTTTTGTCTGAAAAATAAGTACCTTCTATTAATTTTTCTTTTAAGGAAGTAGTCTTGGCCTCTGTTTCCGGTTCGATACCTCGAACCGTTCCGCCTCTCGTTCCAGCAGCTGTCGAAATCATTCCGTTGACCAAGGTACGCATAGTAGCGGAAGCGACACTTTCCATTTCATTGATCTCGGCAACTTTCTTTCCTGCATCCGACAAGACAAATTGGATTTCCTTGTCCTCTGGAAAATCAGGATGATGTAATTGTATATGAGACACTTGATAGCGCAAAGCATTATCAATGAATCCTTGGATCAAACCAAAGGAAAATCCTAATAAGGTAACGACTGACCAAATTCCTACTGCTACAGATCCAATCACTACAAAACTTCGCAAAGGACTTCGCCATACATTTCTCCAAGCTATTTTTAGTAACATATGTATTTTTTTAGAATAGAGAGTCGAGAACAGAGAGTAGAGATGTGTTTCGTTTAAAATACAATGAATTTTCGTCTACTTTTAAACGAAATACATCTCTATTCTCTACTCTCGCTTCTCTACTCTATATTTAAGCCCGCATCGCCTCCACAGGTTTCAAACGTCCGATTTTCCATAATGGATAAATGGCTAAAATGGAAGTTATTATAAAAATGATAAATGCTTGGGTGAAGAAAATTTCAAATTCAAAAGTAGTAGGCAAATCTGCGGACATACCGAATTTTTCAAAAGCCTCTGCTGCCCCTTCGCCCATCGTCTCCATTGGGATGGGATGGATATGCATATAATAGACTACTGGAGCACTTAGTAGAATACCCATCAATGCACCAAGTAATCCAACTAAAACTGTTTCTATCCAAACGGTGAAAGACAACAAGCCTCGTCTCATGCCGATAGCCGTTAATACCCCAAATTCATATTCTCTTTCTTTCGTCATCATTAAGATGGTGCCGAAAATACCGAATGCAATGAGCATATATAAAATACCTATGGTCAATTTTCCGCCAGCCTCATCTAAGGCTCGAGCTTCCATTAACTCTGGTATCATTTCTTCCCAAGAAAGGACTTCGTAGTTACTAGTATCTAATTGATTCTGGAGACTCGAAATAATTTTAGGCACTTGTTTTTTATCCGAAATATCTAGTGCAAGTGTTGTTATTTTTCCTTCTGCCCCATAAAGTTTTTGGGCAGCAGGCAGAGAGAGGTACACGAGCCTTTTGTTTAATGCAGGCATTCCAAAAGAAAAGATACCTTTAATTGGAAATTTTCCAGCAGCGTTAACGCCATGATACCCTTGTCCAATGACAACTAGTGTATCCCCGACATTCAATTTTAATTTACTAGCAACTCCTTCCGCAATAATGACAGCGGAATCATCTGTATCGAGATAGTCTCCTTTTATTATCCTCGATTGTAAACCAGTCATTTTATTTTCTGCAATAGGATCAATACCCGTCAATAAGACACCTCGAGTTAAATTACCTTCAGAAGCTAAAGCAAAACTTTCAATACGTGGAACTAAGCCATTTATATTTGGGGTCTTTTCAACAATACTTTTAAGTTGGTCATCATAGTCGAAGGCCTTATTTAAAGATTGCTCTGCCCAATATCCTTTTTGGTGTATTTGTCCAAAACCAAAAAATAAACTAACGGATCCTTCTGTCACTTTGTCCCAGATTCCTTTTTGAAAAGAACTCATAGTAGAAGCAATAAAAACAGCAAAAGCTACAGCCGCAGCAGTAATAAAAGTACGTCGTTTGTTACGCCAGATATTTCTGAAGGCTAGTTTGAAGATTGTTTGCATAGGGTGGACTATTAATATAAAGTAAAAATTGTGTGATTGTAAGATTGTGTGATTGTGTACGTCGAGTAAACAATCATACAATCTTACAATCTATCTCACGCGCTTCATATTCTGGGTCGAAAAGAAACTCTCCTTCATTTTTTTATCAAAGACCAAGTCTAAATATTCGATGGTCGTTTTATGTCCCTCTTCCTCTGCGGGGATTACCTCCATCAAAGAAGTCAATACTTTACCACCCATTTCTTTAATATTTCTACCATGAATGGTATTGACTAAATATTCGTCTTCGTCATAAAATTCAGTCTTTAGTTGTAAGTATTCTTTTTTCGAAACCCACATAATTACTTTCCCCCAAACAACTGCGGCATCTTCTAATGGAGTCAATTCTATCTTCCAAGTATTGCGACCTTCAATCTCTTCCTCCCCAAGAATTTCATGTGTATAATCCACAACGATAGATGCTTGTTTGACCAAGTCATCATTCGTTAGATCGGAACCCATCCAACCTTGAGACATCATGCTTGGTGGCAACTTAATCGTACGGTCAATAGAAGGTTGCCAATTCCACATTTCTCGATCTCGTTTAAGAAAGGCTGTACCCTTATCTCTAGCTGGAGCAGTGACTAAAATCAGACTATATTTTTGTCCTTTACTCCAAGATTTCATCGTCATTTCCCGAGTCCAAGTTGGACGGATAATAGTCATCTTCATGAAACCTTGACTACTATTAATACCTCTCATTTTAGCATCTGCTTCTGTGAGAATTTGTTTGGGATCAGGCGTTGATTGCGCAAAGTTTTTTATGCTACAATTTAAAACTAGGAACAATACAGCAATAAAAAATTGATATTTCATAATATTAGAAATTTTATGTTTGTACAAATGTTAGAAACCAAGTCGAGTTTTAACTATCAAAGCCCTAGTACTTCTTACTTCTTACTTTTTACTTTTTACTTCTTACTTTTTACTTTTTACTTCTTACTTCTTACTTTTTACTTCTTACTTTTTACTTCTTACTTACTACTCCATCAAATCATATTTTTTCAACATTACTTGTCGCATTTCTTCTAAAGGATAAAATTCCTTTAAAGATAAATAGGCCATAAAAATGCCGTCGAGTAAAGCACCAAATTCAAAAGCCATAATACGAGGATCTTCATAACCCATTTTTTGAAATAGCTGTTCTGCTAGCTGTATATGCATAGCTGCTTTCAGTTTTATAAAATCTCCCATTACTTCTAATGCAGCCTCTTGGAAAATTAAAGAAGCGATTAGTTTGTGGTAATCCATATTCCCCTTCACCCAGAGAAAAGTGTTATTAATGAAGTTACGCAGATGTTCCTTTGGCAGAATGGATGCATCTTGCAAATTTGGTAGTAGGTCTTGTCCTAGATTAGCCGCATCATCAATGATGGCTAATAATAAAGCTTGCTTACTATCAAAATAATTATACATCAAACCTTTTGATACATTCGCCTCTTTCGCAATAGCACTTATAGAAGTATTACCATATCCTTTATGCGCAAAAAGATTTAGAGCAGCCTGCTTAATTGCCGCGATACTTTGTTGACGAATGACCTCGTTTTGCTTTTTTGTTTTTGGTGACATTAATTATTGCTAAGGATAATTTATACTATGAATGACTGAACGGTTAATCAAAAATAATTGATGTTCTTATTACTTACAAGTATTCTTGACGGAATCTTATTTTTAATTGACCGATTGGTCATTTTTATCGACGAATCAGTAATTTACCTTGAAATTTTGATGGTGTATCAAAGCTGTTGATTTAGATATTTCACTTAGAGTTCGCAAAGTCTAGTAAGAACACCGTTTTTCTCTGCGAACTCTGCGTGAGGAAATCAACACGTTTAGTACACCACCGAAATTTTGACATGTTTATTAATCTAGTTGATACTATTCGTGGTAAAAAGTGTCAGCTACTTCTGTGACTTAGATAAACATATCGAATTTTTTGAAATAAATCAGCTCTAAATTTTAGTTGATTAATAACGTTTAATCCAAAAAAGTCGTATAGTGTGCTTATGGACGAAGCTGCCAAGTATAAATTATTGGATTTTTGAAAAAACGCTAACAGAAAAAAACAACAACACGAATGACAACAGGAAAAAAAGCACAAATTTCAGAATTCGCAGAAACCCCTTTAGAAGGAGTCGACCATATTCTTAAGATCGTTGAGCAACAAAGACCAGACACAAAATCATTAGGAGATAAAGATGTTTTAATAGCGATAAAAAGTGCTGCCATTGGCTGGGTAGATTTATTAATGACTAGTGGACAATACCAACATCAACCACCCTTACCTTATACACCCGGATTGGAATATTGTGGAGAGGTCCTTTGGAAAGGATCAGCAGTTGAAACGAATGCTATAAAAATAGGAGATAAGGTTTTAATAGATGGTTTTATAAGTGGTCCTAGATCTCCAGGGAAATATCAGCAATATGGTGGTTTTGCTACTTATGCAGTAGCACCTATGGAGGCGATCATTCCTATTCCAAACCGTTTGTCATATGATCAAGCTTGTAATTTATTGGGTAGCTATGAGACGGCCTATCATTGTCTGATTACCTGTGGGCAATTGCAAGCAGGGGAAACTGTTTTAATTCATGGAGCTTCAGGGGCGACTGGATTAGCGGCGGTACATCTTGCTAAATTATTGGGTGCTACGGTAATAGCTACAGGACGTTCTGATGAAAAATTAACCGTTGTTAAAGGCCAGGGTGCAGATTTTGTGGTCAATTCCAAAGCGACTCATCCAGAAGAGAAAGTACGTAGGTTTAGAGATGATATAAAAGCACTAACAAATGGCAAAGGAGTAGATGTAGTATATGATGGGGTAGGGGGCGCTATTTCTGAAGAGAGTTTGCGTTGTGTCAAATTTGGGGCAAGATTTTTAATTGTAGGTTGGGCGGCTACCCCTTTTGTCGCCAGAGGAAAAGGAAAGAGAGGTGCGCCGAATGTTAATAGATTACCAACTAATTTAATTATGATGAAAGGCTTAAAAGTGTTAGGTTGCCCTTCTGTTATTGCTGCGCAGCATGATCCTAGTATTCGGACAAAAAGAGTACAAGATATTTTACAATGGGTAGAGGAGGGGAAGATCACTCCTTTTGTATCCCATGTTTTTCCTTTATCCAATATTAAGGATGCGATGAAGGCAAAATGGAATGGGCAGATAATTGGAGGTGGGGCTGTTCGACCTGATTAATTAATACGGATTCACCTTTAAAAAAAAATGATAATTTGTTCTGTTTCATCGGACCACACAATCATCAGGTGCAGTAAAGGAGGAACGATATTTTAGTACTAAAATCCTTACCTTTGATTTGGATTGCTGGACGGACGGATTGATTATCTCGTCGGTAGTAGATTTATTTCTAAACATTAAATTAGAAGATGAAAAAATATTTTTTATTGTTTGCTATTTTATTAGTTACCCAATTAGGTTTTAGTCAATATACTTTAGATAAAAGTAAAGAACCAATCTATTTCGGTATTGGAATTGGAGCTGGAGGAATTGGTATGGGATTACTGAGTAAGTATCCTAAATTGAGTGATCAAGAGATTCAAAATCTTTCACAAATTTCTCCTAAAACACCTTTTAAGTTCGATAATTGGGCAACTAAACAATCTTCCCATAAGGCAAAAAAAGTAAGTGATATTTTACTATATTCTTCTTTTATTCCTCCATTAGTGTTGCTTTTTGATCGTCCAAATGAAGGCGAGGTAAATACACTAGGAACACATGCCATCCTTTTTGCAGAAACAACTATCATGAATTGGGGATTAACGAACTTAGCAAAACGTGCGGCTAAACGACCACGGCCTTATATGTATAATGACAATTTTGACATATTCTCCTTAGAGGAGCGTCGGAAAAAAAATTCTCGAATGTCTTTCTTTTCAGGACATACTTCTATGGTATCCGCAATGTATTTCCTAACTGCGGTAACGTATTCACA
>JALZWC010000291.1 GCA_023300255.1 Saprospiraceae bacterium
AAAATTAAGCATAGCTGGGCTACGGTTCCTTTTTTAGGATTTCTTAGAAGGAAAAAGGGCAGTTTAAAATGGCTAATTTATTCTTTCACTTTGCCTAACACACCTACTACCTACCTTCTAATCAAGTCTTTAGCTATAGCTTCTCAACATCATTAACCAGTTAACTACAACCGCAGGACTATGCCAACCATTGTTAGAGAAGATCACGATGATTTAAATGTGACTTTAACTTTAAATCTCGCAAAAGAAGATTACGCACCTACCTTTAATGCAAAATTAAAAGAATATAGAAAGAATGCGAACCTGAAGGGTTTCCGTAAAGGACAAGTCCCTTTGACTGTCGTACGGAAAATGTTCGGTAAGAATGCTTTAGTAGAGATCATCAATGATATGATTAGTAAAGAAATAGCAGCTTATCTAGAAAAAGCAGATTTCGATATATTAGGGCAGCCCTTACCTGTAGATCAGAAAGAATTATCACTTAATACAAAAGAACTAGAAGATTACTCTTTTAAGTTTGATGTAGGACTTGTACCTAATTTTGAGGTAAAAGGACTAGATACGAATGCTTTTAATTGGTATGATACAAGCATTCCTGATAGTATGATCGAGGATGATTTAAAGGATGCTTTGAAAAAATTGGGAAAACAAGGCCCTACGGAAGAAGGAATTGAAGAAGGGGATGTAATAAAGCTATCTGCTGTAGAATTAAGTGGGCCAATACCAAAAGATGGCGGCCTAACGCCTGAGTTCTCTGTTAGTTTTGATGAGTTAACAGAAGATACAGTTAAAGCTGTTTCTGCAAAGAAAGTAGGAGATACCTTTCGTTTTGATATAACTAGTTTAGCAAAGGATAAAGACAAAGTATTTATTGAAAAGTACTTTTTAGGCTTAAATGAGGAAGCAACAGAGCCTGTGGTTTATGGAAATGATTTCGAAGCAACGATCAAAGAAGTAACACGATTAATTCCAGCCACTTTAAATCAAGATTTTTTTGATGGCTATTTTGGTCCAGGTAATGTGTCAAGTGAAGAAGAAGCTAAAGAAAAATTGAAGTCGAATATCAAAAGATACTATGATAATCAAGCAGACGGTATGTTGTTTGGTGTAATCGTAGAACAATTAAAAGAAGACAACCAGCTAGCACTTCCTGAAGATTTTCTAGGTAGATGGATCAAGCACACTCGAAATCTTCCTGAAGGAAAAACTGCTGAAGATGCCGTTGCTGAAATGAAAGATGGCTTACAATGGTCAATGATCAGAGATAAGTTGGCAGAGAAGTACGATATTAAAGTAGAAGAAGCAGAAATCAAACAAGCAATACGAGGCCAAATTTTAAGTTACTTCGGTGGCCAAGATTATGGAGGCATGGTTGACAACATGGTCGAAAAATTGTCTCAAGATGAGCAACAAGTTAATAATGCTTATAGCCAAGTATTAGCAGAAAAACTTTTTAGAGAACTAAAAGAGGTGGTAACGATCAATGCAGTTCCTACTACTACGGATGAGTTAGAAGAAATCATAAAAGCAGAGCGAGAGAAAAATGAACCAAAGATAGAAGAAGCACCTGCTACTGCAGAACTTGCAGAAGAAGGACAAGAAGTCACTGAATAAGACTACTTCAAATAGTGCAAACTGTACTTGGCAGTCTTTTTGTCTAATATTCTTTAAGCTTAATTGAACTTATTTGGCTACAAGTGTTCTTATTAAGGAAATGAAAGAAGTTGTTTAACAAGGAATAGATGCAAGTCATTGATTTCTAAACTACTTCAATATAAGATAAGGCAGTTAACTTCGTTAGCTGTCAAAAATAGTAACCTTGGCGGCAAAGTCTCCAATCTTTACTATGCGGTTTTTTTTTAGAATTACAAAAATCGAGTGAATATGAATTTAAACGATGAATTTAGAAAGTTTGCTGTCAAAGACCAAGGTATTGGCGGTATCCATGTTGATAAATATGCGGAAATGAGTGCTCAAGCTGTTCAAAATAGCTTGACGCCATACATTATCGAAGAAAGAAGAATGAACGCCACAGTATTAGACGTATTCTCTCGTTTAATGATGGATCGTATTTTATTCTTAGGTACCGATGTCAACTTTCAAGTATCTAACATATTGGTAGCTCAGTTACTATTCTTAGAATCTGTTGATCCTAAAAGAGATATTCAGTTATTTATTAATAGTCCTGGAGGAAGTGTGATTGACGGAATGGGCATCTATGATGTAATGCAGTATGTTAGTCCTGATGTAGCAACTATTTGTACAGGTTTGGCAGCATCTATGGGCGCAGTATTATTAGCGGCTGGTGCACCAAAGAAGCGTTCTGCTTTACCTCATGCACGAATAATGATTCACCAATTATCTGGTGGTATGAGAGGTACATTCAGTGATATGGAAATTAGCTATAAATTCTCTAAGCAATTAAGAGAAGAGCTTTATGAAATATTAGCTAAGCATTCAGGTAAAGACTTCAAAACCATCGAGAAAGATTCCGATAGAGATAACTGGATGAAAGCGGCAGAAGCGATGAAATACGGATTGATTGATGAAGTACTAATGAAAGGAACACCTGATAAGGATAAAGATAAAAAAGATAAGAAAGAATCTTAAAATTCTTTTTAGAAGGTCTATTGAATTGGAGTATAATTGTACAGTTATACTCCAATTTAGTTTTAAGGTATATCAAAATTATAAATTAAACATTTTATGTGCCCTTGCAAGTCCATCCGCTTTTCGGTTCACTTGCTTTGCAAATAATTCCTTAGAAGAAAACCAGCCCGCTGACGCAGTCGGGCGGGAATAACTAGCCTAAAACGTCCAATTTATTACTTTGATATGCCTTAGTGACCTCCTCCTATTCTTAAAAGTTGATAATTAATTAATATTTACTATCTTGTCAAAATACCTGTAACCTAAGAATGGTCCGTTGTTTTTTTAACAATCTCGATCAAAGCAGCGTAGCAAGATATATACCTTTTGAATAAACACCTTAAATGGATAAGGAATTAAATTCTGATAAAATGCGTAGAGGCAAGCAAAATTTTCGTTGCTCTTTTTGTGGGAGAGACAAAGCAGAGGCCTTAATACTAATTGCTGGTATTGATGGACATATTTGTGAAGTATGTGTGGAACAAGCAGAAGAGATTATTCAAGAAGAACTATATGGTAACGGTACCAAGAAAAATGGTGAAGGAGATAGTAGTAAGCAATGGGAAAACAATAAAGTTCCTGAGAAGCTAACTCCAGTTGATATAAAAGATCATTTAGATAAATTCGTCATAGGACAAGAAGAAGCCAAAAAATTCTTATCTGTTGCTGTTTACAATCACTATAAGCGATTAAAACAACCTAAGGATGATGAGATAGAAATTGAAAAGTCAAATATTCTTTTGGTTGGTCGTACAGGTAC
>JALZWC010000292.1 GCA_023300255.1 Saprospiraceae bacterium
TACCAGTATTTGTTACGTTCTTAAGGGGCGTAGCTCCTGCCTGGCGGCCCGACAGGCTCGTCCCCGTCAATTACGCAAATACTTATGTATATACCATAGGTCTAGCCGCCAGGCAGGCACAGAGTACACGGAGCAAGCACAGAGCAGCTACCCGTCTAACATTGTTCCTTACAATTAAGAAGTTACGGAGCTATTGTATGGGCAATCCCTTGTGGTTGCCTTGATAAGTAGGGCAACCACAAGGGATTGCCCATACTGCAAACTAAACTCCATGAACAATGTTAGGCGGGTAGCCCACAGAGCACACAAAGGCTTAATAACTAGTTAGTTAGAACTCAGTGTGCTCTGTGTCTTCATTGTGAAGCCTGTGCCTGCCTGGTGGCTAGACAGGTCCAAACTATTTTGTCCAGTAGTTCTAGTGATTGAACCTTAATTTTATATAAAATCTTCAAGAAGATAATGAGTAGTAAGTTAGAAATAGGATCAGGAATATATACTAAATCTGAAATTGCCAAGATTCTACGGTTACCTTATTCTCGTGTAAGTACTTGGATAGATAAATATTGGGATGGAAGATTAAAAACAGAACTTGATTTTTCCTATACATGGACAACAGATAATTCGAAGGCAGTTAGTTTCTATACTTTAGTTGAGCTGTATATTCTAATACTTCTCGGAGAAGCTGGAATTAAAACGGAAGATGTGATTAATGGACATATAGAACTATCAAAAATTTATAACACACCTCATCCATTTGCCAGAAAAGAAATCCTTGAGTCAATAAAAACGGATGGGAAAAAGATTTATTTTGATACAGGAAATGGTACGATATCTTTAGACGGTAAAAAACAATTTCAAATAAATTTTATAAAAGTCTTATTTAAGAATTTATCTTTTGATAATGGATTTCTTGCAAATAGATTTTATCCATTAGGGAAAAACAAGAAAATAGTAATTGACCCTACAAGACAATTTGGTCATCCAATAATTGGAAATACGAATATTTATCCAGAGACCATCTATAACTTGCACCAAGCAGGAGAATCCAACAAATTTATTGCAGACCTTTATGAAATTGAGAAGAAAGAAGTTAAAGATGCAATTGAGTACTGTAAAAAAGCTGTATGATAATTTACATTGACGAAAACCTTTCTCCTTATCTAGCAAAAGGATTTTCTATTCAAGAGTCACTTAATAATAAATTATCTGAATCTATCGAAGTTCGATCCGTTAAAGAGGAATTTGGCAAAGGAGCTAAGGATGAGGATTGGATACCAATGGTAGGTAAAGAGAAAGCTTGTGTAATTACCCAATACTACAATATTCAAAGAATTACTCATCAACGAGAACTTTGTAACCAATATAAACTCGGAATGTTTTATTTTCATCTACCTTCGAAGAGTGGATTTAGTTATGCGGAGATGTTGACATTAATAGCTAAACATTGGGAAGAAATAACTAAAATAGCTATTCAAAATAAAAGACCTTTTGCATTTAAAATCACACCAAAAGGAAAGATGACTAAAATGTAAAACTGAAAGTAATATCCATAGTAGGTAAGTACTTGGACAAAATTAAACGTAATACCTAAACACATAGGCACATAGGACACATAGCCTATGTGCCTATGTGTTTAGATAAAATTCTAATTGTGTTCTTTATTTTTGTCCTAGTAAGTACTTAGCTGCTTCATTAGACTCCTAAAAAATGACTTTTTCAGAAATAAAAAAAGCCTTAAAGGCCAAGAAATATCAACCAGTTTATTTTCTACATGGAACGGAATCTTATTTTATAGATGCGATCTCTAATTATATAGAAAAGAATGTACTGAGCGAAGGCGAAAAGGCATTTAATCAAACGGTACTCTATGGAAAAGAAACGGAATTTAAACAAGTGATAGATGCTGCTCGACGCTATCCTATGATGGCTTCTCATCAGGTAGTTATATTGAAGGAAGCACAAGAAATGAAAACGCTAAAGGAGTTAATGAGATATATAGACAATCCTTTAGATACAACGATACTAGTCATTTGTCATAAGCATAAAAAATTTGATAGTCGTACTAAATTTGGGAAAGCTATAGGAAAGAGCAAAGCATTCGTATTTGAATCCAAGAAACTATACGATAATCAATTACCAGATTGGATCGTTGGCTATTTAAAAGATAAGAAATTTGGTATAGAGCCACCTGCGACAGCTATGATGGCAGAATACTTGGGAACAGATTTAGCAAAAGTGGTGAATGAGTTAGATAAACTGACGATTAATCTTCCTCCTAAAACAACGATTACCGCACAGCACATTCAAGAGAATATAGGGATCAGCAAAGACTATAATATTTTTGAATTACAAAAAGCATTAGGGCAGCGGCAAGTAACTAAGTCCAATCGAATTGTTCAATATTTTGTCGATAATCCAAAGAAAGGACCATTAGTCATGATGATAGGTGTTTTGTATAATTACTATAGTAAAATTTATATGCTACACTTTCTTAAAAAAGCTTCAGAGCAAGATATTTTAAAACAGTTGAAATTGCGATCTAGCTATTTTCTAAAAGATTACAGACTGACGGCTCGCTATTATAACCGTTTACAGACGGAACAAGTATTATCTCTTTTAAAAGAGTACGATCTGAAATCTAAAGGTGTTAATTTTAATAATGTGCATCAGTTTGAGGGGGAGTTAAAGAAGGAGTTGGTTTGGAAGATTTTGAATGTGTAGAACTTTTTCATTTGAGCACAAAGCTATTACCTTCTGTTAATAAAGCACCATAATTTTCTAGGAATTCTAGCCTTGCCGACTGCATAGCTGTTGTAGCTGCTGGTCTAGTTGGTCTGTATCTCCAAGAAATAATGACTCTTAGTTGATAGCCTGTAAAGTTAATTTTAGACAAAAAGTGTTGGAGAGTCGTTTCTAGTTGTTTCTTTGCTTGCTTCTTTTTAGAACTCTTTCTTTTGCTAGTATCCTTTATTTCTACGAATGCGAATGTATCAGCATCATAAAAAGCAAAATCACATTTTTTATGTCCTGATTGGTCATTGAAAACACATTTATCAATTGCCAAGAGGGAGACATTTTTCTCTTCTTTATTTTCAATTGTAAAATGAGCAATAGAAGAGTCAGCTACCTGTATACATTTATTTGCTTCCTCATCTTTAATAAATATATGTTCTAGATTGGAATGCCATAAACAATCGTTTGCTACACATTGAGGGTAATGTTCTTTAATTTGCTTGTCCATTTAATAGCGTGTTTGAATATAAATCCATAAGGTTATCAAAGTCCTCCATAATTACTTCTGAGGCGTCATCTAATTGATTATCTTTTATTAAGCCTGTTTCTCTATTGAAAATCTGTGTGGTTTTCTTTCCGTCAATATAATAAGCATTAAAATCTACTTGGGAGACCCATATTTCTTTGGGAAGAATATTTTCAACTTCTTTTTGACCGACTTTATTTCCTAATTTATTAGCTAGTAAAAAATTATTAAATGCAGTTAGTATATAAGGACTATGGGTAGTAATAACTATTTTATTATTTTTTTTATACTCAGAATTTGATTCAGAAAATATACTAGAAATGATTTTTGCTAATTCATATTGTGCTTTAGGGTACAGATTTAATTCTGGCTCTTCAATTACATAATTATTTTTCTTGGTAGTATCATTTAGGTTATCTTGGATAACAAGTAGTAGAGGTATTAATGATTGTAAACCACTACTAGCATTAGATAATTGAATATGCTTACGTTTGTTAAGATAAACTCGATCTTCGTTTTTAATATGTTTATATGAAATATCCAAGAAATCAATTTCATAAGAGCTAAGGTTTTTACGTGCTTTTTCAAAAGAGGCACCAAATTCCAAAATAATCTTTGGTAATGGAATCGAGTTATTAAATAGACTTATTATAGAGTCTGCAATCATTGAAATGAAGAATCTTTCTGCTGGAATATAGACTGAATAATCAGTTATATTTTCTAATTTGTTTATTAATTCTTCAAAGGAATGCATTTCTTTTTTAATTCTTTCTAACTCTTTAGTATCTAATACCTTCTTTTGTTTTTGGTCCTCTAATACAATCAATCTCTTATCTAGAATTTTAAACCTGTTCGTTATGAAATTGATCATAGTTTCAACTTGATCATTTTTTTGATACAAACTGGTTTTCTTAAACATTGAGGAAACTTTCTTTGGAGCTTTAGGATTAAATGCATCTACTGATTTTAGTGTGAGAGCAAGTTTCCCACCTTTAATCGGAATTATTTGAGCATTTTGTTTTTTATATAAGAAGCGATACTCTTTTGTTTTATATTCTATAGAAGTATTCTTATCTAAATAGGAATCTATTCCATACTTTTTTAATGCCTCAGTAAACGATAGTGATCCTACTACAAATGAAAAATCCCTAAATATACTAGCCAACTTAGCAATCGTACTTTTCCCAGAAGATTGAGGACCTATTAGGATTAACACCTTAGCTAAGTCAATTTCTAAGCGTTTTATAGGACCAAATTTCTCAATTATTAATTTTTCACTCATAATAACTATTGCTTATGCCAAGAACACTTTCGACTTTATCTATAGTTAAAAAATAACTCAATAGTATAGATGCTCTTCAAAACTACTGTAAAGCTCTTATCTAACCCAAGTAACCCAAATTAACTTCTTTCTCATCATTTACCAACAATATATACAGAATTCAATCTATTTATTCCTTACTTTTGCACATTTTTAAATTTAATATAAACATCTCCGTCTCTATATTAGCTTAATTGTCAGTAATATGAAAAAACAATCTAATGCTAATAGTCCTATCAATCAACCTTGGAAGGCAAGTTTAGACAGAGTAAATAAAATAATTATGACCTATAATATTGCAACCCTTCCTGGCGATGGTATCGGACCAGAGGTAGTAGAACAAGCAGTAAAAGTAATGAATGCCATTGGTCAAAAACATGGCCATACCTTTAAATTTACTTATGCCCCTGTAGGAGCCACTGCAATTGATTCCACAGGAGAGCCTTACCCAGCAGAAACGCATGAATTATGTATGAATTCTGATGCGGTATTATTTGGTGCTATCGGAGATCCGAAGTATGATAATGATCCTAAGGCTACAGTTCGACCAGAGCAGGGCTTATTAAAAATGAGAAAGGATTTAGGCTTATTTTCTAATATCCGACCAGTTGCTCCTTTCAAATCTTTATTGCACCGATCTCCGTTAAGACAAGACTTGGTAGAAGGCGTAGATTTTGTGGTGGTTAGAGAATTGACAGGCGGAATTTACTTTGGACAAAAAGGTCGATCAGAAGATGGCAATGCTGCTTTTGATACGATGTATTATACGAAGGATGAAGTTAGGAGAATCGTGGCATTGGGTTTTGATTATGCTAAAAAAAGAAGTAAGCGATTGACGGTAATTGATAAAGCGAATGTGCTTGCTTCTTCTAGATTATGGAGAGAGACCGTTCAGGAAATGGAACCTAACTATCCGGACATAACAGTAGACTATATGTTTGTGGATAATGCCGCGATGCAAATTATTCAATGGCCAAAGAAATTTGATGTAGTGGTTACTAGTAATATGTTTGGTGATATTATTTCTGATGAAGGAAGTGTTATTACTGGTTCTTTAGGTTTATTACCTTCAGCGTCTATCGGTACACATACAGGCGTATTTGAACCTGTACATGGCTCTTATCCGCAGGCGACTGGAAAAGATATTGCCAATCCTATTGGTATGGTTTTATCAGCTGCTTTATTATTAGAGTTAGGTTTAAATCTAGTTGACGAAGCTAAAGCAGTAAGAGCAGCAGTGGATGCCTCTTTAACAGCTGGTGTAGTAACAGAAGATATTTCTGAAGGTGGAAAGGCTTATAAAACTTCAGAAGTTGGTGACTGGTTAGCTAAAGAAATTATGACTGGTGTAAAAGCATAAGCGTTTGTTTAAATAGAAAATTAGAAGGCTTGGCGGTTTCATACTGTCAAGCCTTCTCTATAGCCTTACTTTTGGAACTACCCAATAAATTCTATTAAAATAAAGACAACTATTTTATAAATCTAATTGTCAACGTTCCGTGAGTTTGAGTTTGGTCTTGATACTTGATCTTGAACTTAAGATTTCTCCACCTTCTCCATATACCATTCTGGACTCGGTGGTTCCACAAAACCATATTGTTGATAAAGACTATGCGCATCCTTCGTTAATAACATCCACCTACTACACTCAGCTAAATCTGGATAAGACATAATCGTCTCAATAAGTTGCTTACCCACACCGACTCCTTGGTGTTCCTCTAAAATAAATACATCTGCTAAATAAGCCATTCTCACATAATCCGTAACCACTCTTGCAAACCCAACTTGTTGGTCTTGATGGTAGACACCAAAACATAAAGAATGATTGATTATTTTATCAACTTGTGCTTGACTAATGCCTTTTGCCCAATAAGAAATGTTAGACAAATAATGGTGAATGACTGATCGATTTAATAATGATTTATCGGTGTTTATTGTATAAGACATAAAATGGTTTTATTCCAATAAGAGGGTAGCTTAGACCTCTGGTCTGAGTAGTCAACGTCATAAATATTGGCTACTCAGACCAGAGGTCTAAGCTACGTTTCTAGTTACTTTACGCCAGTAGCAATGAAGATATTAACAGAAGCCTTCGCATCCGTATCACAAGAATCTGCACAGCAATTAGCATTAACACAATCTACTACCACCTCCTTAAATCCAGCTGCTTCAAACCATTGGATAATATCCGTTCTTTCAAAGCCCATCCAACGATCATTTTGTTCCGTTACTAAAAAATTGAAATCATGCTTATCTAAATCTGTAATAATTAATTTTCCACCGATCTTTAATGTTCTATGAAGTTCCGCAATCGCTACTGCAGGACGCTCTACATGATGTAAGTACATGTTGGCTAATGCATAATCCAATTGGTTCGTGGCAATTTGAACATTTTCAGATTCCGATACCACGTATTTAATATTGGATTGATTTTTAAACTTTTCTTCCATTACTTGTAACATACCTTCTGATTCATCTACAGCAGTAATATGTATAGGTAAACTCGCCAAACCTTCTGTAATAAAACCGGAACCCGCACCAATATCCGCTACTTGCAAGTCTGGTTGAAGCTCCATTTGTGCGATTGCTTTTTCTCTTACGGCAACTGGAAAAAAATCAGTACGCATCTTGTCCCAATCTTGGGCAACTGTCTCAAAATATGTTTTGCTACTCATTTTAATATTGATTAGATGGTTATAAGGTCTTTGCAAGAATGTTGAAAACTTTAAAAAACGTGCTTAGTTCTTTAGGTGCTATTTTTTGAAAAACTTTTTCAAACTGCTCATTCATAGTCGTATTTATTAGCTGATAAATCTCTTTTCCTTTTGGAGATAGAGAAATATTTACTTTCCTTCTATCTTCTGGACTCGCAATTCGTTCTACTAATTGCCCTTTAACTAATTTTTCTACTTGCCTGCTTACCGTACTTTTATCCAAACCCATTTTCTCTGCAAGGGTATTAACAGAAAGGGTATCTGCTAAACCTATTTCCATGATTGTATGACATTGTGGAATGTTAATACCTATGGCACAAGCTGATTTGTTAATACGCTCTATCGCTCGTTCAAAAAGTCTTAAGTCAATTCGAAAAGCTTCTATTGTTGAAACTTTATTTTGTTGTATCATGCAACAAATGTAATAATAAAATGTTGTATTGTGCAACTAAATTGGTAAAAAATAAAAATTTAATATCAAATTAAATTAGTGTAAAATAATTATGGGGTAGCCAATTAATTCATCCGATCACTTCCACAGGCTGACCGCTAATAGGGACAACGCCAGACTTACAAAGTTTTGCAACTTGGGAAGTCTTGATTTTCAAGGAAATAAATCTTACAAAGTCTCGAAGACTTTGTAAGATCCCGCATTAGCGGTCAGCCTGTTCCAGTGGTCGGATGAAACGTGCAGCTTGATCTGACCACTGGAAGTGGAATGTCGTCAACTTAAGGAAAGCATGCTAGGATAGTATCGAATAAAGTATCCCTACTAGGATCAATTCCATAGTCTTTAATCCTTGCACGATCGATGGTTGAAGTTTGTAACTTCAACCTTATATTAAACTTTGCAG
>JALZWC010000293.1 GCA_023300255.1 Saprospiraceae bacterium
TGAATTTAGAATTTTGAATCTGCGTCCCCATTCAAAATTCATCATTCAAAATTCAATATTCTGCCACATTTACGCAGAATATTACTGATTAGGAACTAAGGTAAAACACTTAATTAAAAATAAAATGTTTTATAATTTTTAATTTTTAAAACAAAAAGTTATAGATTGTGCTGCCAAATGATTAATCGCAGGATTACATTTCCTTCACTAATAAAAATAATAGTTATGCCTAGTAATTTTTACATGTGGTTTGTAGCTGCATTGATTCCTATGTTTGTTGGGGCCGTATATTATCATGAGAAAGTACTCGGAAGTGCTTGGATGCGTACTAACGGTTTCAAGGCGAGTGACCTAGAAGGAGGAAATATGGCCCTTATTTTAGGATTATCCTATTTTCTTGGGGTACTGATGGCTGCAGTTCTAACAGGTATGGTCATACATCAAACGAATGTCTTTCAAATGATGATGCCAGAGGTAGCAGAATCTGGAAATGCTGCCCAGCAACAATTTAATGATCTTATGGCCCAATACGGAGATCGTTTTAAAACGCCAGGACATGGCTTTTTGCATGGTGGTGTATTGGCCTTATTTTTTGTGATGCCAGTCATTGCCATTAATTCTTTATTTGAGAGAAGGGGATGGAAATATGTGGCAATCCATACTGGCTATTGGTTTATTACTTTAGGAGCAATGGGAGCATTACTTTGTGCTACTATTGAATACCCGGCGCTGTCATAAGCAATAGATGAAAAAATAAAAAAGGCTTGACGGTTTAACCGTCAAGCCTTTTTTCGATGAGGTAAGCGCTAGAATAAATCCCTGCGGTTACTATTATTTTGTGTTTACTAATTATTGTAATCTAATCATCTTTCCAGATACTACCGTCTCTCCACTTTGAATTTGATAAATATAGATACCAGCTTCTTTGAAGATGCCACTATTAAAAGTAACTTCTTGGCTACCTGCTTCAAAATCTTCTTGTAGCTTAAATACTCTTTGTCCAGCAGCAGTAGTAACAGTAATGTTTACATTGCTTGCATGAGAAAGCGTAAAAGGCAAAGTAGTGCCATAAAGAAATGGATTTGGATAATTCTTATTGACAGCTATTGATCTATAATTAGCAGGTAAAAAATCTTCTAATGGTAATGACTTTACCGTAGTTTTATTTCTAGAACCACTGGCGATTTCCCCATTTAAGGAACAGCTAGTTGCTATCGTTAATTCCTTTGTCACCATACACCCTTCTGCGTCAGTGATGATCACACTATACGCACCACTAGGAGCACCAGAGATAGGTAAAGTTTTTACGGTAGTCGTAAGAGCACCTCTTAATGGACCATCTAGTTCTATTTTGAACGGACCTGTACCTGCTGTAATATTAATCGTTAAATTTCTAACAGCATAGCATGCTTCCTCTTCCCCGTTTAAATTGAATTGTAGGCCACAACTAGATTCTTCAGACTTTTCTACACATATACCGGCACCTGATTCACAAAAAGCATCAAAATCTCCATTATTCGGTAAACCAGTATTTCCACTAAAGTTATAGCGAATACCGCATAAGTTTTCATAAACCGTTGGAAAACAATCTTCAAAATTATTATCATTTAGTGTTACCTCTCTAAGATTTACTAAGTCGGCAATAGCTAAAGGCAGTGTTCCTGAAAACTGATTATTTCCTAAATATAAAAGGGAGACTTTTTCTAATTCGAGGATCGTTTCTGGTATACTACCAGATAATTGATTATTATTTAATACCAACCATTCTAAGTTTTTCAACTTGGTTAAATCTTCTGGTATACTACCAGATAATTGATTATTAGATAACCATAGAGATTGTAATTTACTTAATCCCATAATGCCTGCTGGAATTTCCCCCGACAATTGATTATTACTCAATTCTAAATTAAATAGGTTTTCCATATTGCTAATAGAAGCAGGGATGGAACCGCTTAAATTATTATAACCTAGATCTATATAAAACAATCTAGTTAGATTACCTATTGACTCTGGTATTGATCCAATTAGTTCATTGTTATCTAAAGAAAGGACAAATAAGCTTTTCAAATTTCCGAAATCCTCTGGAATAGCCCCCTCCAACTGGTTAGCCTGTAAGTTCAAGGTGAACAGGTTTGTTAAATCACCAATTGTGTAAGGCAAAAATCCGCTAAGCTCGTTTTGAAATAAATTTAATGTTCTAAGGTTATTCAATTTCCCAATAGTCATAGGAATTGATCCAGAGAGTTCATTAACAGATAAGTCTAATAGACTTAATCTTGATAAATCGCCAATACATTCTGGAATAACGCCTGTTAACTGATTGCCAACGAAGTTAATCGTTCTAAGATTAGTAAGGCTGCATAAAGCATCTGGAATTTCGCCATTTAGATTATTATTACTTAAAGAAAGCCCCGTAACGCATCCGTCTTGATTTAAAGTGACCCCATGCCAAGTAGATACTGGTTGGTTTAGATCCCAAGTAGTATTCCAGTTCCATCCTTCTGCAGATAGATACAAGGTAACTAGAGCGCGAAAATCTGCATCTATGCACTCTTGTTGTGTCTGCGCTTGTGCAGCATTGAAGCCAAATAGAAGGGCGATCAATAAAAAGAGTGTTTTTGTACTATTCATTTTGTGGTATATAGGCGATTTAGAAGGGTGGGTGTTAGAAGAACTTACCATTCTATTAGTCATAATATTTATTTGAGAATGTCAATTAATTTGTATTGCCGATGAAGAAAAACCTAATTAGTTAAGCTAATCTTTCTATTCATATGTGTAAGTTGTAAGCGATATGTATCCAATAAATTTAAATATTTAAGAAAATAGTAGATTTTTTGACCCTTTTTTATGTCTTTGTTAACGCTTTTTGCGTTATAGCAACCAAAACAATCCAATTTAATTCATAATCGACTACTCATTCCTATAGAGTAGTTTTAACTGATTTATTAGCCCGTGAACACTAACTACCTACCAAATAAAGACGGATTTATTATCTCGTCACTGCTAATCCTCTTATTTCTAAGCTATAATTTATCCCTTTTTTCGCAAAATGTAAACATTCATGCTGAATTAGTCGGGGATTGGCAAACCAAAGAGCAATTTTCTCCAGAATATCACTATAATTCTGTAGCGGTCTTCTTATTAAACGAAGAAAAGCTATTTAGTTTGTTCGATCCAGCAAATTTGTCAAAAGAAGAGCGAAAAAGAACAGGAATTAAGAATTTTGACTCTGTAGAATCTTTATATTTCCATTTAGAAATGCCCAATCCTAAGGAAGAAAAGGAGGTGTTATCCTTTCCTTTGTATGCTTTTGATGTAAAGCCGAGCGAGAAATTTCAATCCACGAGGCATCAAGGGATGATTTTGGATAGAATTACAGACGAAGAATTGAATGGACAGAAATTAGATGCCGTAGCTAGAATAGAGGCGGTAACCAAAAATGATTTTCTAGAATTAGCCTATAAAATTTCCTCTAATCTCAATAAAGTACTAGTAGGAGGGGTTTTTAAAAAACCAGATATTTGGAAAGGAATGCACAAAGCGCAGCAGTATTTTGAGGATCGCTATAGAGGAAAAATAGTAGCAGAGTTTAGTGTCCCTATCCTGCCTAGTAGTGAAGAATATGAATATCAGATTGAATCTGCAGGGCTTTATCAAGTTAAATGGAACTTTCAGGAAAAGGCAAAAATCTATAAAAACAATGTTTGGCTGGACTTCAAAGATGCGACTTCTATTACAGAAGAAGAATTAAAAGATAAGCCTACCAGATTGTCTAAACTCAAATCCAGTCCTTACTTAATGGTCGTCCGCTATAAGTCTGCTTATGCTTTACCCAAAGCGCAACAATTAAATGTGGCTTTAACGCCAGACTATCTAGACAAGAGACTGCATAACTTGCAAGAATTTCAAAAAGAAAGTATTCCTTATGAAGCCGAAGTACAATTTCTAAATTGCTTGAGAGAGGGGATTAGTCTAAAAGAAAACGTAGAAGCTTATCAGCGAGCAAAAGATAAAGGACAAGTAAATAATGATATTTTATTGCAGATTGCACAGCAGTATTATAGTGTATTAAGTTCGCATCAGTCAGAATTAGCTCAACTTAACCCAGCTGCTCTAATTTATTATAAAGATATTTATGAGGTTTCTTATTTTAAATTATTTAAACAAATAGATCATTTCTTGTTTGGCGATCAACAGGTGGAGGCGATTAGTAAAGCAGCTAATGAATTGATAAAATCGCAACAGATTGCCATCGATTCTTTGGATAAAGAGGCATGCTATGATTACTTAAAAACATTTCAACCTTATACGGCAATCGTATCAGAGACAGATCAACCAAGGGGAGATCTCTTTTATAAAATGAGAGATGAAGTAATACAAATAGAGAAATTATTGGCCCAACAATTAATAGAAGAATTGCCTTATAGCAGAACGGATAAAATAGAACGGTTGCAATTGATTCAAGAACAATATGAATTTTGCAGCTATTGCATCGAATTGGCCAAAGAAAAAGAAACGGCTATTCAACAAGCGATTGCGGACGATATCCGTACTAAATTAACTACGTTGCAAAGTCATCAATTAAAATATGAACGTTGCTTTGCTGACATCCAAGAACAATTAGAAGATAACATCGAAGAACAACTTAATGACCAAGAAAAAGGAGCGAATTCGATCTATCAAAGCATTCAAGAGAAAGTGAAACGCCTCCAATCTACAGTGACCCAATTTCAAACAATTGGCACTTTAAAAATATCAGAAATGACAGCCGAACAAATCGACCATAGTCTAAAACAATATCAAACAATTGTAGGTAATTATAATCAAACGATCTGTCAATTACAGTATGGAGGTTTGCTTTCTAAAGACAGTATTAGTTGTTTAGAGCGGAATTGTACTACTGCAATACCGTGAAAAATAGTACATTTGTCTTTTGAGTTTCCTAATACATTTAGAAAAAATATTCATGAAAAAAGTAGTTACTCCTTTACATCGTTTTCACAATTTACCTGATTATCCATTCGCTTTTAACTATGTGAGTGTTGGTGATGCCATGACCATGCACTATGTAGACGAGGGGCCTAAAGATGGAGAAATTGTTTTATTGCTACATGGGGAGCCTAGTTGGTCCTATTTATATCGACACATGATTCCTGTATTTGTGGAACATGGCTATCGAGTAATAGCTCCTGATTTGATCGGATTTGGTAAGTCTGATAAGCCAACGGATATGAAAGACTATAGCTACCAGAGCCATGTGGATTGGATGAAACGTTTTATTACTAAACTAGATTTAACAGGGGTTAATTTATTCTGCCAAGACTGGGGAGGTTTGATCGGCTTGCGTTGTGCTGCAGAAATGGAAGAACGCTTTAGTCGAATAGTAGCGGGTAATACGATGTTACCAAATGGTAAAGGAACCCCTTCAGAGGCATTCTTGAAATGGCAAGCACACTCCAAAAAAGTGCCTAAGATAGATATAGGAAAGATCCTACAGAACTCCACAGAAAGAGAATTAACGGAAGGAGAGATTGCTGCTTATTGGGCACCTTTCCCTGATAAAGAATATATGGCTGGTGCAAAAATATTCCCTTCTTTAGTGCCTATCTCTGAAGATGACCCAGCAGTACCTGCTAACAATGAAGCATGGAAAGTGTTACGGAAATGGGAAAAACCTTTCTTAACTTTGTTTAGTGATAAAGATCCGATAACAGTAGGGGGCGATAAGCTGTTTAGAAAATTAGTTCCTGGTACAAAGGACCAACCTAAAATCACGATTACGGATGCAGGACATTTCTTGCAAGAAGATAAGCCTCTAGGCATTGCAGAGATCATGATCCGTTGGATGAAAGATACTTAAAAGGAATGAGTGTGTAAAGAATTGGGGGAAAACACATATAATGTTGACGAATTTACCACATAGATACATAGTTCACATAGTATTACTCCTTATCAGGTAGCTA
>JALZWC010000294.1 GCA_023300255.1 Saprospiraceae bacterium
GCTAGTCAATTACAGTTAGACGGTGTGTTAATGGAGCATCGAAATTGTGGCGGTTATATTGACTTAACTATTTCAGGAGGTGTCGCCAATTCTTATGCATATACCTGGCGGAATGAAAATAATGAACTAATTACGACTAGTGCTATAGCGGCAAATTTACCAGTAGGTACTTATTCTACTACTATTACAGATGCTAATAGTTGTACTTTAGAAGCTGGACCTTTTGTAATTAATTCGATTAGTGCAATCGAGTCTGTTCTAACAGATGTAGATTTTTCAGCCCCTTCTGCTTTAGGGACGGTGCGAATAGAAAGCATTACTGGCGGAATAGCTCCCTATACCTTTATTTGGCTAGATGAAAATGGAGGTATTCTTAGTAACGATTCTATTGTTAGGGGAGTTCCTGTTGGTAACTATACCGTGCGGGTAATAGATGCTAATGGCTGTAGTTTAGAGGCAGGGCAGCTTGTCACGAGTATTAAGGATATTCAAGAGGTAGCATCTTTTGCTATTTTTCCAAATCCTGCAAAAGATTATGCTTTAGTTGAAGCAGTCTTTACTGAAAAACTAGATGTTGTTGTAGATCTATTCGATGCAGTTGGAAGACAAGTGAGTCATCAAAGCTATAAAGATTTAACTAATCTATCGCACACGATAGATTTTACAAATTTACCTACTGGTATTTTTTATATAAAATTAAGCATTGAAGATTATTCGCCAGTGGGACAGAAAATTATTCACTTGAGATAGATCAGCAGTTTCCATTTTGAAAATGTATAACTGTAGCTTAGACCTCTGGTCTGAGTAGATGTTCGTTAAGGCTACTCAGACCAGAGGTCTAAGCTACAGTTTGCCTAATTGAAATTATGTTAGCGCCAAGGATATTTACACAATTATTCTAAAATCTATTAGACGACACAATACCCTTGTTTTCTATCGTTTTATAAAATAAATAATTGCCCAATTGAAGTTATTACTCATAATGTTTCAATTGGGCTTTTTTGTGCAAAAAACATCAATTATTATGGGCAAATAATTGATGTATTCCTAATTACTATACTAGCTAAGCAGCAAAAAAATGGTTTACTTTGCATTCTTTTTTAGTTGGTAATGGAACTTCTTTACGAAGAACTAGTTTTTTCAAAACAATGAATATATATATACGTTATCAATAGCTAAATCTAACTACTGATACTATTTTAAATAACATCACTAAAAATATACGATAAATGAAAAAGATCTTAATTAATGACGGAATTCATCCTGATGGGCAGCAAATGTTAGAAGAAGCTGGTTATGAGGTGAACACTAGTAAAATTGCACAAGAAGATTTATCTAGTCAATTACAAGACTATGACGCCATCTGTGTGAGAAGTGCGACTAAAGTAAGAACGGACTTAATTAATCAATGTCCTAATTTAAAGATCATCGCTAGAGGTGGAGTAGGATTGGATAACATCGATGTAGATCACGCTAAATCAAAAGGAATTGAAGTAATCAACACACCTGCTGCCTCTTCAAAGTCAGTTGCGGAATTAGTTTTTGCGCACTTATTTTCTTTAGCTAGATCGCTGCACTTGTCTAATAGAGAAATGCCAGCTAAAGGTAATTCTGAATTTAAGAAATTAAAGAAATCATATTCTAAAGGTTTAGAATTACGAGGAAAAACAATAGGCATCATTGGATTTGGTCGTATTGGTCAAGAGACTGCTAAGATTGCTTTAGGTTTAGGTATGAATGTGTTGCCTGTAGATTTATATATCAAGGAAGCAACGATTACATTAGATATTCCACAAGCGGAGTTTGATGTAGAGGTTAAGTTACCAACAGTGGCGATGGAAGATATGTTAGTACAAGCAGATTTCATTAGTTTACACGTTCCTTTCTTAGGTAAGGCCGTTTTAGGTAAAGAAGAATTTGCTGCTATGAAGGATGGAGTAATCGTATTGAATGCAGCTAGAGGAGGTACGATAGATGAAGATGCTTTATTAGCAGCTTTAGAAAGTGGTAAGGTAAGTGCAGCTGGTTTAGATGTATTTGAAAAGGAACCAACTCCTAGAAAAGATTTATTAAATCATCCAAGAGTTTCTGTTACTCCACATATTGGTGCGTCTACTATGGCAGCACAAAGAAATATTGGATTAGAATTAGCAGAAAAGATTATTGCGCAGTTTGGATAGGGGAAATTAAGAACGCAAAGATAGGTCGTCAGCTTGAAAAGTGGTCAAATACTAGAGGTTGTTCCTTATACAAATTTTATCATCGGATGGTTAGCGCCGTCCGATGATGAGGTTTCGTTACCATCGGACGGCGCTAGCCATCCGACGGTAAGGTTTGCAGTAGGCACCTCTTTTTAACTGACGATTTATTCTCTTCTATATTCCTTAATTAAGCATCCTAGCCACTAAGAAAAACCCACCTAACATCATCGCAGCAATAGCTGCCCACAACATCCAACTGGTTCCTTCTTTTGGATTCGTATCACCAGTCTCACCAACAACAGATTTTCTAGATAAAGCTTTCACGATCACATCCGTGTTATACTTTAACATGTCTATATAAGAAGGAGCGGGACTGTCTTTATCTCCTATAGAATCGGCATATAATTTTCCGCCCACGACTATTTGGTTATCCGCTGCCAACTGTTTTAATAATTTAGGATTGATCGTACTTTCAATAAAGACAGCAGGCACTTTACTCGATTGAATAACTTTGTTCAGTCGCATAATATCAGAAGTTTGTACTTCTGCATCTGTAGAAGTACCTAGTATTGCCTCTAGTTGAATAGCATATCTTCTACCGTAATATTGGAAAGCATCATGAGAGGTGATAAGGACTCGTTTTTCCGCTGGTATCGTTTGGATCTGATCTTTGATATATTGATCTAAATCTTCTAACTGTTTTTTGTATATACCATAGTTAAATTCAAAAGTCTCCTTATGTTCTGGAGCCAATTCTACTAAGGCATTCTTAATGTTTTTGATATAAATTAAACCCAAACTAGCATCCATCCACGCGTGAGGATCTGCAGAGTTTTTATAAGCAGCACTTTCAATAGGAGTGATCCCTTCTGTTACTCTTACCGTTTTAGCTTTAGTTCCAGAATTAGCAATTAAATCATTTAACCAACCCTCAAAGGTTAGTCCGTTTTTTAAAACTAAGTCTGCTTTATTGGCCAGTTGGGCATCTTTTGGAGTGGGTTCATATAAATGGGGGTCTCCACCAATCGGTACGATGGTTTTTATAATTACTTCTCCTCCAGCAATGTTTTCCGCCATATCTCCCATCATGGAAGCAGTTACTACGACTAGTTTTTTGTCTTGTGCCCAAGTGCTATTTAAAAAGAAACAACAGATGAGTAGTAAGAGTATTTTTTTCATGTATTATTTTTCAAAAAAAAATTAAAGTAGGAGATACGATCTTTTATCGTTGGTTAGTATTGGGAAATAATAAATGTACATTTTGAGCTAATGAAGTA
>JALZWC010000295.1 GCA_023300255.1 Saprospiraceae bacterium
GGTGTCAAAATAAAGTAGACCATTATGATTTTTTAAATATTGGTTGTCAACGTCTTACGACTTCATACTTCATACTTCATACTTCATACTTCATACTTCATACTTTATACTTCATACTTTATACTTCATTCTACTTCTATTCCGCACTTCGTTCGATTAACCTACCTGCTAAACTTAGGAAATTAGATTCTGTGACGACTCCTACTAACTCTCCTTCGTTGACGACTAGTAGACACCCAATTTTCTTTTCTTTCATAATTTTAATAGCATCTATAACAGACGCTTCTGGGGAAATCGAAATCGGGTTTTTCTTCATCACTTCCTCCACCGTGATAGCTTCTTGTTTTTTAAGTCGTTGCCGCTTCGTAAATTGTTTAAGTAACATTCTTGAAGTGACCAAACCTACAAGATTTCCTTTTATATCTTCTACAGGCACATACCGAATATGCTTCCAATCCATCATCTCTGCAACAAATTCAATAATATCTTCTTGCCGAACCGTTATCAGATCCGTTTCCATGATTTCGTCCACTTTCAAATTAGCAGGTTGGTAAACTTTCAAATCACTTAATTTTGGTAATTCCCAGGTATGCACTGGGTTGCCTTCTTTTTGATTCTTATGCATGTAAGCAGTTAAAACACTGACCGCCTCGTCATTGTTTGCCTCCTTCTTTAATTTCGTAAAGGAACGTAAAGCCCAACGTGCACCATTCATATGCTTCGTAGCGCGAGCTTCTATGATGGATAAGTATTTATCAATATCTTTCTTATATACTTTTTGAGCAACCAAGCCTTTTCTAGCAATTGGTAAAAGATGTTTTAAGATCAAATCACAAGCAGTAATCTTTTGATCATTGAACCAAGTAAATTTAGAATCAATTCCAAAACGTGCCGCTTTACCAAAGTTATCTCGGACATCTTCCCAAGAAATATGTTTAGTAATATCTTCTACCTCTTGTTCCATTCCTACCATCAATCCCAACCAAAAGGCAGCATTTGCATATTCGTCAACTACCGTCGGTCCAGCGGGTAGTACTCGATTTTCAATTCTCAAATGAGGCTGTCCATTCGGACTGACACCATAGCATGGTCGATTCCAACGATAAACCGTAGAATTATGCAATTGCAAGGCACTTAATTTAGGGGTTATTCCTTTTTCTATAAGTCCTAAAGAATCTTCTACATTTGCCCCTGCTAATAAGACTCTAAATCGAGAAATATCTTCTTTGTAAATTTCTAAAATAGATTTTTCCAACCAGCCACTTCCAAAACTGACCCTTGGACTACGCTGTCGCATATGTCGATGAGTCGTTCGAATATCTACCGCTTGTTGAAAAATCGCTATCCGGTTTTCGTGCCACAACCGCTTACCGAAAACTATTGGAGAATTAGCTGCAATTGCCAAAACAGGTGCTGCCAAAGCTTGAGAGATATTATACTGTTTCACAAAAGCAGCAGGTGCTACTTGAAGATGCACTTGAAAACTAGTGTTGCAAGCCTCTAGTAAAGGAGAGTCATGTTTCACTAATAATTCATCAATCCCCATCAAACGTAATTCAAAAGAATTTCCAATTAATTCACTGTGCATCGCCTTTAGGATATCTCTGTATCGTTGTTTTGGGGTCAAATTATGCATCTCCAAATCAAACTTTCTCAAAGTGGGAAGAATTCCCGTTAAGAGAATATCGGAATGATGTGGTATTAACGTTTTTTGAATTTCTTTTAAATAAGTTCTTGTTTCCTGCTCCATTTGTTGAAAGCAGTCTTTTGTAAACTCTACGGGAGATAGATTAACCTCTAAATTAAATCGAGCTAATTCCGTATCGAGCCATTTTTTGCCCTTCATTTTTGCGATTACTTCCATTGCAATCGGAGCTGGTTTAAAGGTTTTTTGATCAATAATGACCATTTCTTGCTCTGCCCCCATTCTAACAATATCCTTCTCAAACCAATCTTCCTTAATCATGTGCTCCAATGCTTGCACATCTGCTAATAGATGTTGAATAAACAACTGCATCTGTTTACCGCCACTAGAAGGATTATTTTTCTTTTGTCCCATTATATTAAGCTATGGACTGGTATGAAAATAAATTTACATTCTTATTTAGTTCTACTTTGAAACTTTGGGCTATTCCTTCCAATCGGACGACGCTAGTCATCCGATTGAGGGGGTCGGCGCTAATTTTCTCATCGGATCACTAGCGTGGTCCGATGAAAAATTCTAAAGTACCAACGTAGAATTAGGGAATAGGACAATCTCGCTTTCATTCCAATTTTCTACTTTAAAATAGTCTTAAAAGAAATAATACGCCCATTTTAAAAAAGAAACTAGAAACAAAATAACCTATCCAAGAATCTAAATTTATTATCGCACCATCCCTATTATAAATGAAGAATATATAATTTATAAAAATTATATTTCAACTATAATTATAGTTATTGGTATTTATTTTATATTTTTAGCTAAACACCTTTTAAATGATCTATTTATGATAGAAATTCAAAAGGATAAAATACAGAAAAAAGCTTATTTTTTTAGTTGTATTTTTTTCCGAAAAATATCAATTATTTTTAATACTTTTGTAAACATCAGAAATCACCCATCATTATAGAAGTTTACATAGATTCTCTCTCTCATTCGTTTAAATTAAAAATGACTTCCTGATTTTTTTACTATAGTTCAGATAGTAAAAAATAAATCTTTCGTTTGCTAAAGTCAAGCAAAACTCAATTAAAAATATTTTTTTTAAGAACCCAATATTTCTCTATAGAAATGTTTATCTTTAGATGCTTAATCTTATTTAAAGATACATGCTATTCTACTTCTATTCAAACTGGTAAGAATAGCTGCATTATTTCATAATTCTATAGACTAGTAATTAAGCTTAGGAATGGTTCATTCATAAATATCGTTTTTATATGCAGTTATTTTTTATTTATGCAAGGCAAAAAACGTAGGCGATGCCTAGCATCCTGAGATGGTTTGATGCTAGAGCATCAAAAGCTTTTAACCTGCCTGTAAAGGCAGGCATGCGCAGCAAAAAGGAAAAATAACAAGTAGAAGAATGTTCATTTATTATTGAACGATTCCTTAAGGCAAAAAGTGA
>JALZWC010000296.1 GCA_023300255.1 Saprospiraceae bacterium
AAAACTAGTGCATAGCAGGGCTACGGACTCTTTTTTTGGCTTTCTAAGACTGGAAAAGGGCAAGCCAAGTTGAGACAGTTATTATTTCGTCGTTCCTAAGGAATGTGTATGGAATTAGTTCGTAATTTAGGGTAGCTTATTTTGTTCTTATTTTTTGCTTTAATGAAGGATAATTGTTGATACTTTAACCTGCCTGCCTGCAGGTTAAAGTGAAAAATAAGAGCAAAAGAAGCAGTATAAGTTACGAAGTAATTTCATACACATTCCTAAGCCGACATCAAACAATGTATAGACGGAAAAGTGTATTAGTACTTCTGATTGTAGCCATTATAACTACTGTCTGTCTCAGCTTTATGAGAGACATTAAGTTCGACTATGATCTAAAGAAGTTTTTTCCTGTCAATAGCGAAGAAACAGACTTTTTCTTAGCACATAGTGATAAGTACGAATGGGATGATGACTTTATCTTGCTAGGTCTTTATAATGAAGCAGGTATATTCCAACAAGATTTCTTACAAAAGATAGATAGTCTAACTAAAAATCTAAAAAGAATGGACGCCATTGAGTCCGTTCTTTCCCCTACCAGTGTTAATATTCTTAGAAAAACGCCTTTTTCAGCAGGGATTATTACTAGTCCTTATATAACTATTGATAAACCCGAAAAGTATGCTGCTGATAGCGCCAAAATATATAGACAACCTGAACTAGTCAACCGCTTATTTGCCACTGATGGAAAGTCTGTAGCGATGCTCATTCGTCAATCTCCAGGTCTAAGTGTAGAGTTTTGTGATACATTGAGCCAAGAAATAGATGTATTAGCGGATAGCTATGGCTTTGATCAAATCCATTATGCAGGTAAATGCTTTAGTCAAACAGCTTACGTCAATCTCGTAAGACATGAAGTGGGTGTCTTTGTAGGCGCTTCTGTTGTAATGATTATTTTCTTTCTTTGGATTAGTTATAGGAAGTTGTGGAGTGTTTGGATGCCCTTGTTGGTCATTATTATCACCGTTGTATGGACGATCGGTACGATGGCTTGGATGAATGAACCAATCAATTTTATCTCCAATATTATTCCTACGATATTAATGATTATCGGTATTTCTAATGTGATCCATTTATTTACCAAATACCGAATACTAATAAGAGAAGGACAAGAAAAGATGAATGCGCTGCGGACCGCAGTAAAAGAAGTAGGTTTTGCTACAATATTTACTAGTTTGACCACCATGTTAAGCTTTCTAACCTTAACTACTTCCGATGTAGTTCCCTTGGGAAAACTTGGTATTTATGCAGCGCTCGGTTTATTATTTGCTTTTATACTAACCTATTCTCTTTTTCCAGCTATGCTGATATTGTATAAACCAGCACATAGTTTAGCTCCAGAAAAACTAAAAGAATTTTGGCAGCCCTTTTTATTTAGGTCCTATAAATGGGTATTAGGACATCCTAAATATATTATCAATGGTGCGCTCCTCATTACCTTTATTAGTATTCTAGGAACAACTCAACTACAAATTAATAACCACTTAATAGAAGATTTAAAATCACTTGATCCTACCCGTATAGCGACTGGTTTCTTTGAAGAAAAATTTTCTGGTACTCGCCAATATGAATTAGCGATCAAGTTAAAGGATGCCAACAAAAGTATTTTCGATAGGGACGTATTACTAGAATTAGATCAGCTGCAAACTTATATGGGAGAGACCTTTAGTAGCAACGGTTGGTTTAGTCCTGTAAGTTTAATAAAAGCTAGTAATCGGATTGATCACGGTGGGAATGATAAGTATTATACGATCCCAGAAAGTCAGCGAAAAATAGATAAATTTAAAAAAGAAATAAAGAAGACTTTAGAAAAAAGCAGCTTCCCGAAAGTGTATACAGCCAATGAACAAGAGGCGAGATTTACAGGGCAGATTCCTGATATTGGTAGCTATGTAGCGAGAAGAAAAAACAAGGAATTGCATAGCTATATAGCCGATAACTTATCGACTGATTTATTAGAATTTCAAGTTACTGGTTCCGTCCACCTCAATGATTTGAACGGTTATAACGTAACCTTTAATGTATTAAATGGCTTACTATTTTGTCTAGCATTTGTAATGATTTTAATCGGCTATATGTTCCGATCTATTCCGATGGCTTTGATTACTTTGGTGCCTAATGTCTTGCCATTATTAATGATTGCAGGACTGATGGGATATATGGATGTGGATATAAAAATTCCTACTGCTATTATTTTTATTATGGCCTTTGGTATAGCGGTGGATGATTCTATCCACTTTCTGAGTAAATTTAAGATTGAATTGAATAAAGGAAAGAAGGTTTCAGAGGCGATTAGAAATACTTATTTGACAACTGGTAAGGCAATTATTGTTACTTCTTTAATTTTGTCGGGAGGGTTCTTGACGCTGGCACTTTCTACTTTTACTAGTACCTTCTATATTGGCTTTTTCACTAGTCTGTGTCTGGTGTTTGCGGTGTTGGCGGATTTGGTTTTGCTTCCTGTGTTGATATCGAAATTTTACAAAGACAATTAAGATGGACTAGGATTTGTAGGATTTTAGGATGGACTAGGATTAACAGAATGGATTTTAGGATTAGTAGGATTGCATGCTATATACATACAGTAATCCTACTAATCCTAAAATCCCATTAATCACAGTCCGTTTTGTCAACATCTAAATAATCCTAACATCCTACTAATCCTATAAATCTTAGTCTATCCTAGTCACTGTTTAACGATCTTAATCCCCCGACTTTGTTGATTACCCAGTTGAAGTTGAACGAGATAAACTCCCTTACCTAAATGCTGTCCAATAGAAATCTGTCCACTTGATTGGTCTAAAGTATACCGTTCTACCTCTTCTCCTAAAAGATTAAAGACAGCAATACTTCCTTTTTCTTGTAAACTATTTAATTGATAATTAATAATCGTCGTAGCAATAAAAGGGTTAGGAGAAACTTGAAATTGCTCCAAAATGCCTGCATCTTCTAAACTGGTAGCTACAATCATTATTTCTTGCTGTGTAGTATCTCCATCAGGGCATACTGCACTTCCTGCAGCCAAAGTAATTATAAAAGTCCCAACAGAATCAAAGGTAAAACTAGCATCTGTACTAGTAATAATCGTATCCGCTATTTCCCAGACATAACTATCCGCATTCATAGACAGATTAGTCAATTGGATTGTTTTTCCATTTAACGTAAAATCAAAATTAGCCCTTGGTTTATCAAATACATTTACCTCTATGTTCAGGCTATCAACTACTTCACCAGTTAGTGATTCTCTTACTTTAAGGCTTACTGGATAAGTTCCTGCTTCACTATAGGTAATTACTGGTTCAAAAGAGTTAGATGCAGAAGGAGTGCCTCCTTCAAAAGTCCAGTCATAAGCTCCAAAGTTGGTAATACTTGGTTCAAATTTAACTGTATGTTCGTCGCAACTTAACACAACAGGTCCAATTGCTATTGGCAAGCGATTTAATGCAACTTCTATATTAGTAACCTCGCCTGTGGCAATAGTTACTTCCACTACTTTAGATTCAAATCCGATTTTAGAAAATTCTACTTGGAAAGTACCAGGCGTCGCTTGTCCTGTTTTAAATACCCCCGTAGCATTAGTCAAATCTGAGTTAGGATCATCGGAAAGGATTATTACATCAACACTAGTTAGCGGCATGCCTGAAGTCGCATTAGTCACTACTCCTTCTAAATAACTTGCTCGAACATAGGTCGGCTTTAAAATAAATAAACCATTTTCAACATCCGATGCTAGAACGGTGCCAGAAGGTAAAAAAGGATAAGCTCCCCAAGTACCTCCAAAGCCAGATACTATATCTCCTTCAACAGTATCATAGTTGCCCACTTCTACTAAATTATCAGGTTTATGCGCATCCGTAATAATGACCCCTTCTTTGTAAAAAGAAGTGACTAAAAAATCGTCGAATACATGTACATTATGAGGAATTAATCCCCTACCTACTGTAGCGGAGGGTCTAAATTCATCTAAGAGTTTAATATCTGATAAATCCGATATATCATAAGCTGCGACTGGCGCATTTCCGCGCTCATCCGTTGTAAATACTACTTTACTATTATCAGATAACCAAGCATTATGCGTAAATCTAAAAGGCGTTGTTTGAGTAGCGAGCAATACAGGATTGGCTTTATCTGTCGCATCCATAATGGACAAAAATCCTGCACTAATATCAGAACTATAAACGGTGTCATTTCTCACATATACATCATGCGAATATCTAGCGTCTAATGCACCTATGTACACTAAGCTATCAGGATTCGTTACATCTACCATTAGTATACCTCCACTATTGACATTACATCCTGCTAAATAAGCGATTCCTGTCTGTTCGTCTATATATAAATTATGACACACCTCTAGTTGGATAGAATCAAAATCTTCCAGATGAGGCGCCCAAAAATAATGATCCGTACTATCTAAAGGGTTCGGAAGATTTGATAAATCTAACACCTGTAGACCTAGACCTTCGCTATCTGTAATCACAAATGCATGGTCTTCATAAGTCTTAATATCTCTCCAAATTGATCTAGGCCCATCTATAATAGAGATCAAGTCGGGCGCATCAGGAGTTGTTACATTGACTATGGCTACCGCTCTATTTAATCCTACGATAGCAAACTCTCTAGCCGTATCATCAACATATCCCCAAACATCACTTAAGTCTTGATCAAATTGCAGCTGCGCCTGAAGACTGATATTTTGTGGTGCAGTAGTTTGTGCATGCATTATTGGTAAACCGCTAATGATAAGTGCTAAAACAAAGAGAATCTTTTTCATGTAGATTTATTTATTGAAGTTGTATGGAGAATTCCAAACAACTTTTGGAGCTTTGACAAATCCTTTCTTTAGAATAGATCGTCGAGATTTGTCAAATAACCTAACTTTTAAAGTATACCTTAGGCAAGGTGTAAGAATAAATTGGTCGTTTTAAGCTAGACATTTTTTCTTCTAAGGAATGCTAAAAAATTAAGCATAGCTGGGCTACGGTTCCTTTTTTAGGATTT
>JALZWC010000297.1 GCA_023300255.1 Saprospiraceae bacterium
AATACTTCTATAGAACAACTATACAAGGATTTTTTAAAGAAAATTAAGACCAAAATAATCTACCCAAGAATCTAAACTTATTTCTTCATCATTCCTAAGTAATTTATTTTCCTTCACTAATTTTTTCTACCGTTCACTTTTGATTATTGAACGGTTTTGTAGGGGCAATTCCTTGTGGTTGACCTAATCCCTTGTGGTTGCCCAAGTTTGCCACCGAACTAGGGCAACCACAAGGGAATTGCCCCTACAAGAATCCTCGATTTTATAAAAGTGTGCGGTAGCGAAGACTAATTTAGTCTCTACCTTTGTTTTAGTTCAATATCCAGTAGTTATGTATTTAGTCTTCATTCATTTCTTAGTATTTAAAGCTTGTTTTTGTTCGAAAACTGGAAATTTGGGCTGTTTTTTGAGATTAATCTTAAAAACTCGTTAATTTGCTCGTTTTCTAACAAAGAACTTTTAAGCTTTTGTTTATAATTTGTTACCCTTTCAATCGTTTACTACGTACGTTAGTAACGACGAAATAATAACTATACACTCTTGGCTGTTTCTTTTTCCCTTATTTTCCTTTTAAAATCAGTCATAGTATCAACAATACTCCTGCTTTTAAAAGAAAACTAAGAAAAAAATAATCTACCCAAGTAATGTACATTTATTATCTCCTCGTTACTTAACAAGTCTGGTAGTATCTCGTAATTTGTAGTCGAATCTTTTTAAAGGCTAAAGATTCCAATTAAAATAACAAACAAGTCAAGGGAAAGGATGTTCCTTTCTGCTTTACAGAACTAAAAAACCTTAATTAATATGTTGTTACAGAGTTTATTATTACTCCAAAAAGTGGAATTAGAAGGAGCTGTTAGTTCGGAGAGTTTATCCGATATTATTTTCAAAGGAGGATTTTTAAGTATTCTTATTGTGGGGATCTTATTCATTCTATCCATTATTGCGGTGTCTATTTTTGTGGAACGTTATTTTACCATCAAAAAGGCCTCTAAAATTGATGAGAATTTCATGAATAGTATACGGATGAATGTGCAGGCTGGTAATGTTAATGCTGCCAAAGCTTTATGTCAGACTACCGATTCTCCAGTTGCTAGAATGGTTGAAAAGGGATTATTGCGTATAGGAAAGCCATTGAGAGATATTGACTCCGCCATTGAAAACGTCGGTAACTTAGAGATCTTCCGACTAGAGAAGAGGTTATCTACCTTAGCGAGTATTGCAGGTGCAGCACCCATGATTGGCTTTTTTGGTACGGTAACAGGTATGATTCTCGCTTTCCGAGAAATGGCAACAGAGCAAAATGTAACACCTGATGTACTAGCAGGTGGTATCTATCAAGCATTGATTACTACTGCAGGTGGTTTGTTGATTGGTATTCTTGCATTCGTGGGCTATAATATCCTAGTAGCGAATGTAGACAAAGCTGTTTTCCAAATGGAACGGATTACGATGGAGTTTATGGACTTATTACAGGAGCCAGGTAATTAAATAAGAATAGAGAGGCGAGAGTAGAGAATAGAGACTCGCTTCGTATAACAACGATGAAATTTTGTTGTGTCAATACGAAATACATCTCTATTCTCTACTCTCTGTTCTCTACTCTAAAAAAAGAATATGGGATTAAAGAAAAGAAGTAAAGTAAGTGCAGAATTTAGTATGTCGTCTTTGACAGATATTATCTTCCTGTTACTGATCTTTTTTATGCTGACTTCTAGTTTGGTTAAATTCGATCAATTTGATTTACCTAGATCAGATACGAAGGCACTCGCTCCAACATCTATTACGGTGACCCTTACTAAAAAGGGAGAATATGCCCTAAATTCTAAGGCTATGAAGTTCCGAGAATTGAAAGGGGCTATTAATAGATCGAAGAATAAGACGAATAATCAAGAGAACGCTACCCTCACTATTGTTGCAGAGGTAGGAGTACCTTTTGAAAAAGTGGTAGACTTGATGAGTATTGCGAATCAATTAAGAATGAAAGCTATTTTGGCTACGCAGCCAACGGAATAGTAAAAGAACAGAGAAGCGAGAGCAGAGAATAGAGACTTGTTTCGTTATGGCAGCGACGAAATTTCGTCATGTCGATACGAAACACGTCTCTATTCTCTACTCTCTATTCTCTACTCTAAAAAAGAAATATGGGATTAAAGAAAAGAAGTAAAGTAAGTGCGGAATTTAGTATGTCATCTCTGACGGATATTATCTTTCTACTGCTTATATTTTTTATGTTGACTTCTTCTTTGGTAGTACCAAATGCATTGAATTTAAAACTACCAAGTAGTAGTCCTAGTAAAGCCGTTAGTAAATCAAACTTAACGGATGTTGCTATTCGAAAGAGTGGGAGTATATATGTGGATGGTCGTAAAAAATCTGATAGTGAACTAGATTCAGCTATGCGAGCCTTGGCTAAAAAGAAAGGCAAGAGTGCGACCATCAGTATCTCTCCAGATAAAGGAACAGGGGTAGAGCATGTGGTCAAGGTGATGGATATCGCTTTGCGCTATCATATTAATACTATTTTGACGCCAGAGAAATAAATAGAGTAGAGAACAGAGAATAGAGAGCAGAGATAGATTTCGTTTAAAACGTGATGATTTTTGTTGTTTTTTAAATGAAATACATCTCTACTCTCGCTTCTCTACTCTCTATTCTTTGTAATTACTAATCAAAAAGTCATGGAAGAAATAATTTTAGATCCGATAGAAGAGAAGAATAAAAAAAGGGGAAAGACCACAAGCTATGTCTTACATGGCTTATTCTTAGTTTTTCTATTTATTCCTTTTTTTACCTTTCCTGATCCGCCCCCAGGTATGGAAGGAGTATTGGTTAATTTGGGGATGCCTGATCAAGGACAGGGTGCTGAAGATGGGCCACCACCAAAGGCAGCCGCTGCACCAAGTAGACCTGAAGAAAAAACACCACCGCCTCCACCTCCACCGCCTAAACCGCAACCAGTGAAGGAAAAGCCGAAGACTAAACCAGAACCTGTGAAGGAAAAACCTGCGGAAAAGGAAGTGGTAACGGATGATAACTCTAAAGAAATTGCCATCTTAAGAGAGAAGGAACGTAAGAAGAAAGAGGAGGATAGAAGAGAACAAGAGGCAGAACGAAAAGAGCAAGCGGAAGAGGATCGTAAAAAAAGAATTGAAGAAGAAAAAGATCGGCGAAAGCAAGAGGACGCAGATCGGAAAGAACGAGCGGAGGAAGAAGCAGAGAGAAAAGAAGCAGCTGAAAAAGCTAAACGTAAAGCAGCAGCGGATGCTAAAGCGAAGGCAGAAGCAGATGCGAGAGCTAAAGCAAAAGCGGCAGCTGATGCTAAGGCTAAAGCAGAGTCAGATGCTAGAGCAGAGGCAGCAGGCTTATTTGGTGGCGGTGGAAATGGCAAAGGGAATACAGGTACTTCTGGTAGTCAAGGAGACCCTAATGGAGATCCGAATTCTGATATATTAGAAGGTATTAGTAC
>JALZWC010000298.1 GCA_023300255.1 Saprospiraceae bacterium
TTTGTAACTTCGATGCGGTATGATAATCGTATAGCATCGAAGTTACAAACTTCGACGATCCCAGAGAATAGAAAGTAGAAACAATCTTTCGTTTACACACAACGAAATTTCGTTGATTCCTGCCTGCGTGCCTTGGCAGGCAGGTTTAAACGTAATCTGTCTCTATTCTCGCTTCTCTACTCTCTATTCTAAAAAATGTACGGTAGTAATTTTTTATTATAATCTCTTAATCCGAATATTTCTAAAACTTACCATATCACCATGGTCTTGCAAACCAATATGCCCTTCATCAGCTTTAGCATATTCTTCCCAATCTGCAAATTTACTAGCCTGTACCATCGCTTCCCATTCCGGAGACCGTAGATCATATTCTACTACTTTTGCCCCATTCAAATAATGTTCTACATGTCCTTTATTGATAACGATTCGAGCAGTATTCCATTCCCCTGCTGGATTTAATTTTTTATTAGTCGCAGTTTGCAAATCATAATTATCAGCCGTCAAATGATGTTTAGTTACCGCAGGATCTCCTTCTGATATTTTAATATAATTAGCATCATCAATTATTTGATATTCTGGTGCACTCATATACATAGGTTGGTCTTCTATTTCCTGTACTAAATAAAGGATACCACTATTAGCTCCTTTCGCAGCCATAAATTCTAATTGAAGATCAAAGTTCTGATATTTCTCTTTCGTCATAATATCGCCACCACCACTTTTAGGCAACAATACTAAAGCCCCTTTATTAACGGTCCAACCAGAATCAGGAAAATGATCTGTTCCATACTTGCGCCAATGTGCTCCAGAAATACCATCGAATAGCACCGTCCATTCGCCCGTTTCTTTTTCTGCTGCTGTAGTTATAGGAGCTGTTTTAGGTGCAGCTTTTTCTGTAGCTGCAGGTTTATCTTGTTGGCAAGAAAGCAATAGATACAAGCAACAGATAGCTAGTATCGGGAAGACATGTCTTTTCATAACTAATGTTTTTCGTTAAGGAATAAATTAAGTGGGTCGAATTAATTAAACGGGTATTTTATAAACATCTTTTTCCGCTATTTTTCCTTGAAAAATAAGTCCATAGCTAGGCTATGCACTGATTTTTTAAGAAAAACTATCGAAAAAATCTAGTTCCTAAATTTACCCGTTTAATTAACACGACCCACTTATAATATTGAACTTGTTTATTTCTCCCAAAGATATTAAAAACAATACTTTACACAGATTTTAAAACAACAAAATTTAAAATCATTTTTTACCTTTAGGGAAAATAAATTCTAAAACAAAACGAATGAAAAACCTTTTACTACTATTAATATTCGCCTTTGTTGTAATAAATTGTCAACCCACAGAAACAATTGAAAAAGAAAAAACAGCAACAAGCATTAATCCCAAATTACCATTTCGCCCTAATGTTGTTTGGTTAGTAGCAGAGGACCTTAGTCCAGTTATTCCTTCCTTCGGAGATAGTACGATACAAACACCCAACATCAGTCGCTTAGCAGCCGAAGGCGTTTGTTATGATAATGTGTATTCCCCTTCCCCAGTCTGTTCGCCTAGTCGTGCGGCTTTATCGACAGGTATGTATCCTAATCATATTGGGGCTAGTCATATGCGAACAGGCCCTTGGTTTGCTTCGGATATGTCCGATGAATTCATTAAAGGATTTGATAAATATATGCCAGAAGGAATGAGTGCTTATGAAGCACTACCTCCTACAGGCGTCCGAATGTTTAGTGAATATTTACGAGAAGAAGGATATTACTGTACGAATAATTCCAAGCAAGACTATCAATATAGATGTTCTTTGACAGCATGGGATGAGACGAGTAATCAAGCCCATTGGAAAAATAGAAAAGCAGGACAGCCCTTCTTTGCTATCTTCAATTTTAATGAATGTCATGAATCTCAAATATGGGCAAGAGCAGCAGATTCTTTATGGGTAGATGAAAATTTAGCAGTACCCATTCCGCCCTATCTACCTGATACTGATATTGCAAAAAAGGATGTAAGACGAATGTATTCTAATGTAAAGTTAATGGATCATCGAGTAGGCGTACTTTTGCAAGAATTGGAGGAACAAAATTTACTAGATAGCACAATCATTTTTTGGTATACCGATCACGGCGGACCATTGCCCAGACAAAAGCGTTTATTATATGATTCTGGCTTAAAAGTACCGATGGTTATTCGTTTTCCAAATCAACAATTTGCAGGACAACGAGACGATCAAATGATTAGTTTTATAGATTTTGGTGTGACTGTTTTATCTTTGTTAGGAATTCAAACTCCTAAAGTAGATGGTAAGGCATTTTTAGGAAAATATAAAAAAGCAGAACGTCCCTATATATTTGCCGCAGCAGATCGTTTTGATGAATCTTATGATGCGAATAGAGCTGTAAGGGATAAGCGGTATAAATATATCAAGTACTATCAGCCAGAAAAGCCGATGCACTTACCAATCAACTATAGGAATCAGATGCCAATTATGCAAGAATTAAATAGATTGCTTGCAGAAGATAAGTTGACGCCAGCACAAGCACTATGGTTCAGAAAAACTAAACCTAAAGAAGAATTATTTGATACAGAGAAAGATCCACATGAAATTAATAATTTAGCGGATGATCCTAATTATGGAGATAAACTAAAGGAGTTGCGAGCAAAATGTGAAACGTGGGTCAACTCATTTGAACATACAGGCTTACTGCCAGAGAAAGAATTAGTAGAAAAATTACGACCTGGTGGAAAAGAGTGGAAAGTAAGTCAACCAATTATACAAGAAATTGATGGTGTTATTTCTTTAAATTGCGAAACAGAAGCGGCAACAATTGGCTACCAAATTTCTTCTAAAGAACAACAAGTGAATAGCTGGAAGATTTATACAAAACCATTTGCATTAAATAAGGGAGATACACTAAAAGTCGTGGGAGATAGAATAGGCTATCGCTATAGTAATATAGTACATTACCAAGCTATTAAATAAGAGAGGAAAAGGAGAAAAAAAACGCCCGCCGAAGCGAGCGCCAATAAGTCTTTTAACCAAAACTCAATACATATTTATATTCAATATGTGTGCCAAGTTTTGAACTCTCTTCTCTAATTTAAGCATAATTCATTGATAATCAAATTATAATAGATAATATTTTTTTATTATTTATTTTACAAATAGTTTATATAAATGGCAAGAATAAAATTAGAGGATAATTTCAAGAAAGCCATTACTGGATTATCGCATAAGCAGAAAGATCGCTTGCTGTTTCGTTTAATCGCAAAAGATAAAGCCTTAGTAGCCAAACTTCACTTCGAATTAATTGAAGTGGAGCAGGGTGTAACTAAAGAAGATCGACGAGCAGTCGTAGAAGAAGAGTTAGTAAATGCCCTAGAGAGTTATAAAAATCAATATTACTCTCCAGGTTACTTATTAATAAATATTCGTCATTTAAGTGGGGAGATTAATCGGCATGTAAAAGCTACTAGTGATAAGTATGGAGATGTCTATCTTAATTTTTTAATGCTCAATTACTCTTTTAGATTATTTGCAGATCAATTAAGAAAAGCTACTCCAGGAAGATCCAATACCTTTGATAAATATGTAGTCAAGCGAGCTTTACGTTTATTGAATCAGTTGGTGAAAATGCATGAAGATCATGTTTTAGACTTTGAAGAACCTATGAAAGAGCTAGGTATGCATATTGGGGATCAGCCGAATACAATGGAGGTAGCGATACATTTGGGATTAGATGTTAATTATCTATTGAGAGGAGAAATAATAAAATAAGTAGGTAGCAAATTTATACTACCAATTAAACGTAGCTTAGACCTCTGGTCTGAGTAGCACACATCCTAGAATTGCCGTTTTGTTAAATTTCTACTCAGACCAGAGGTCTAAGCTACATTAGCTATCTAACAACTACGGAGTAGTTGAACATGAATAACCTTGGATGAAATCCATGGCAAAAAAACAACCTATGAAAGAAGAAAAAATAGCCTGCCCTAAATGCGATTGGGAACCAGACGGAGGAGAATACTGGGGCTGTAGTACTTGTGGGCATACTTGGGATACGTTCCAAACAGCAGCACGATGTCCATCTTGTGGCACGCAATATCGTCATACGCAATGTATTCCTCATGCAGGAGGCTGTAGTCAGTCCTCTCCTCATATAGACTGGTATCGGCACTTGGATGAGTGGTTACGAGAAGAGATAGAAAGTATCGTGATCGTAGCGGAGCCAGCCAAAGTTTAGGGAGGTTTAAGGGGAATAAAATCCTTCAATTTTATACTATAACAAATATATTTTGGAGCATTCTTTGTTACCCAATCTAAAGGAAGGAGTAACCTATAATGATTTTTGCTCTATATTAGGGTTGTTTCTAAATAAAAACACATATCTGAAAATAGATTTTTCCGCTAGTTTCCTTCAAAAAATAAGTCCGTAGCTAGGCTATGCACTGATTTTTTGAAGAAAACTAGCAAAAAAATCTATAATTCATAGACGTATTCCTTATTTAGAAACAACCCTATCTCCACAACTTTTCCTAACTTTGTAATAACGATTCACAAGTAAGTAAGTGCTTAGACAAAATTAAAGAACACAATTAGAATTTTATCTAAACACATAGGCACATAGCGTACATAGGCTATGTGCACTATGTGCCTATGTGTTTAAATATTACGTTTATTTTCGTCTAAGTATTTACTTATCTATCATATTTTCATAACAAGATTAATGGAGGATTTAAAATCACAAATAGATACAGATAAACTACCAAAGCATGTTGCGGTGATAATGGATGGAAATGGGAGATGGGCAAAAGCACAAGGTAAGCCGAGAGTTTTTGGACATAGACATGGCGTAAAAGCAGTGCGAGAAATAACGGAAGCAGCAGCAGAAATTGGCATTAAATATTTGACTTTATATGCTTTTTCTACAGAAAATTGGAACCGACCGACCTTAGAAGTAACCACCTTAATGAGGTTATTAGTAGATACGATCAGTAAAGAGGTAAAAACCTTAAATAAAAATAATATTCGCTTAAAAACAATAGGAGACCTGTCTAGATTACCTAATGCAACTAGAAAGGCGCTATTAAAAGGAATCGAAGATACAAGAGATAATACTAGAATGGATTTGATCTTAGCACTTAATTATAGTGGTCGTTCGGATATTGTCAATGCTGTAAAACAGGTAGCAGGGGCAGTGAAAGCAGGAGACATGTCTATTGAGAATATTGATGAGACTAGCTTTAAAGCGTCATTGAGTACTAGAGAATTTCCTGATCCAGAACTAATGATCCGAACTAGCGGCGAAACTCGCCTGAGTAATTTTCTTCTTTGGGAACTATCCTATGCAGAATTTCAATTTTTACCTATATTTTGGCCTGACTTTCAAAAAGAACATTTATATAATTCTCTTCTTAATTTTCAGAATAAAGAGCGTCGTTTCGGTCTAATTAGTGAGCAATTGCTGTAATTAAAGCAACTCCTACGCATTTTTCTCTAAGTATACCTCTGAAAATCCTATCTATTTTTTCCTGAAGTCCTTTTCTATAAGGGTTTGTAGTAAATGGCTTGATTAACTACTATGCTTCTTTTTAGTCTCATTAAGACTTGTTGATGTTAAATAGTGTTAAGAAAAATGTTAATTAGCCCCTAATAATTCTTTCTGCTCGTTCAATGATTAATTTTTACGACCTTTGCGCTTTTTAGTGCAATAGAAATGAAGCGATTTACACCTATTTAATCCTAAGTTCTCATTGTTCTATTATTATACTTGAATAATATATTTCGGCGAAAAGACATATACCTTGATGAAAAAACATACGATACTATTGTTTTTATGCTTACTTGCTTGGAGTGGTGGGCAGTTATTGGCACAAGAAGGAGGATTAATTCCTGAACTTGACTATGCCGACGCTAAAGATTACGAGATTGGTGGTATAGAAGTAGTGGGTAATAGCTTTAGTGATGCTAATGCTCTAAAATCTATTGCCAAACTCAAAATTGGTAATAAAATACGAGTACCTGGTACGTCGATTAGTAACGGTATTCGTTCTTTATGGAAATTACGTTTGTTTACAGATGTTCAAATATATGCGACTAAAATAGTCGGTGATATCGTGTTTTTAGAATTAAAAGTACAAGAGCGTCCAAGATTGAGCACTTATTCTTATGTAGGAGCAAAGAAAGCTCGCCATGAAGAATTAAATGATATAGTTATTGGCCATCTTACTAAAGGTGGGATCGTTACAGATTCTGAAAAGAACAATGCCGTTAATGGTATTAAAAAATTCTATAAAGGAAAAGGTTATTTTGATGCCGTAATCAGCGTACAAGAAGTACTAGATACGAATAGAACTAATTCTGTCCGTTTAGTATTCGATGTAGATAAAAAGGACAAAGTAAAAATTCAAGATATTACTTTTTCTGGTAATACAGTAAAAACTAAAAAGCTTCTAAAAAAATTAGAGAATACTAAGCCAAAACGTAAAATATTCTCTTCTTCTAAGTTAATTACTAAAGACTACGAAGAAGATAAAAAAGCAATAATCGCTTATTACAATACATTAGGTTTTAGAGATGCTAGAATTGCTAGTGATAGTATATGGAGAGAGACAGATGGAGATGTACTGTTACATATGAATATAAGTGAAGGTAATCAATATTACTTTCGAGATATTACTTGGAAAGGAAATTCCATCTATAATGATGAAGATTTACATAGCGTTTTGGGTATTGAAAGCGGGGATATTTTCAATAAAGAATTGCTAGAAACTAGATTGAATTTTGCCCAAGATGGAAGAGATGTAAGTACGCTTTATATGGATAATGGCTATTTATTCTTTAGTGTTGATCCTGTAGAGGTAGCAATTATCGGTGATTCTATTGATTTAGAAATGAGAATCTATGAAGGTCCACAAGCGACTATTGATAAAGTGACTATAACAGGTAACGATAGAACCCATGAGCATGTAGTTCGTAGAGAATTAAGAACCTTACCTGGTCAAAAATTTAGCCGCTCTAATATTATCCGTTCTCAAAGAGAAATCATCAACCTAGGATATTTTAATCCAGAGGCATTAGGAATTAATACCCCTGTAAATCCACAAAGAGGAACGGTAGATGTAGAATATACGGTAGAAGAAAAGCCTTCTGATCAATTGGAATTATCCGCTGGTTGGGGGGGAGCTCAAGCTAGAGTCATTGGTACTTTAGGGGTTACTTTTAACAACTTCTCTCTTAGAAATTTATTTAACAGGGAAGCTTGGCATCCACTACCACAAGGAGATGGACAGCGATTATCTTTAAGAGTTCAAACGAATGGTAACTTCTTTCAATCCTATAACTTCTCTTTCACAGAGCCCTGGTTAGGTGGTAAGAAGCCAAACGCATTAACAGTAGCAGGTTCTTATACGCTATTAACAAATGGTCTAAATTCAGAGAGTGCAGGTTTTAATAAGTTATCTATATTAAGAGGGACTGTTAGTTTAGGTACTAGATTGAAATGGCCAGATGATAACTTTATTTCTAGTACTTCTTTAAGTGTTTCAGAAATTGATTTAAGAAATAGACCGACTATTCGATTAGAAGACGGTACGTTCTTGAGTGATGGAGATTTTATTAATATTTCTATTAATCAAACCATTGCTAGATCTTCGATCAGTGATCCATTGTTTCCAACAAGTGGTTCCAAGATTCAATTATCTGTACAATTAACGCCTCCTTACTCTTTATTCAACAATAAAGATTATGACAATATTAGTCCGGAGTCAAGATTTCGATTCTTAGAATACCAAAAGTGGAAGTTTGATGCAGAGTGGTATACTTCTCTTGTAGGAAAATTGGTTTTAAAAGCATCTGCTAAAATAGGTATATTAGGTACTTATAGATCTAGAGTCGGTACCTCTCCATTTGAAAGATTTGAATTAGGAGGTGACGGATTATCTAATCAAAGTTTTGCCTTTACAGGAAACGAAATTATCTCTTTAAGAGGATATGAAGTAGAAGATATTGAAGCTACGCAAGATGGAGGTGCGCCTATATATGATAAGTTTACTTTAGAACTTCGTTATCCTTTATCTACGAACCCTAACTCTACTATCTACGCCTTGTTATTTGCTCAAGGGGGTAATGCATGGAAATCACTTGACGAGTTCAATCCATTTGATTGGAAGCGATCGTTTGGTGGTGGTTTAAGAGTATTCTTACCAATGTTCGGTACACTTGGATTTGATTATGGTTTCGGTTTTGATAATGAAAATATTCGATTGGCTAATCCTGACGCAAAACTATGGGATTATGGCAACTTCAATATTATCCTTGGTTTCGAACCAGAATAATTAACGCTTTATACTTTTATAAAAAAGGCCCTAAGATATGATCTTAGGGCCTTTTTACTTTTGATTGCTGGCGTGTAACCCAGAATTCATTCTGGACAATTATCGAG
>JALZWC010000299.1 GCA_023300255.1 Saprospiraceae bacterium
AACGGGCAACCACAAGGGTTTGCCCATACGAGCTCCACTTGGTTCTTCTGCAACTCGGTTTGAATGCAGCTTGTACGGGTAATGCCTTGTGCTTACCCTATCAATATTCAATCATATCGCAGGCTTTTAACAACATACAGGCACCTGCTTTAGAACTCAAATAACGTCCAAGCGTAGAGGCTTCGATTTTACAAGTCGTTAATGGTTCTAGTAGTGCCGTTTTTCTAATACCGATACGAATAGCGTCAATTAGAAAATCTTTAACCATTACAAATTCTCCCACAATAACTATTAAATCTGGGTTGAGTAAATTGACCATATTACCTAATGCTTGACCTAATTTGTCCCCTTGATCATGCAAAATTTTAAAGGCAAGTGCATCTCCTTTTAATACCGCATCGAGAATATCATGGTATTGGTAGGTATCTATTTTATCTAGTTGAAAATATAGCGAACGTTCTCCATTTTGTAGCGCTTCTATCAGATCTTTTTTTAGTGCGTCACCTGCGACTTCTGTACCGATGCAACCCGTTTTACCGCAATTACAAAGTCTTTCTCCTTCTTTAAAACGAATATGTGCAAAATTTCCCGCTAAGCCAGTTCCACCTACAATTGTCTTCCGATTAAGAATAATACTTAGTCCTAAATTTCGACTCACCTTAATGACTAATACATTTTCCACCCCCTTTGCAATTCCCAATACTTGTTCCGCTATACCAATTGCTCTGGTATCATTATCTAAAATAATAGGTAGCGATAATTTATTTTCCAGATACTGCTTTAAAGAATTATCATCAAAATTGAAAAATTTAATGGACTCTCGTTGCCTGTTTACACCTCCAGTCATTCCAATTCCAACACCAATTATTTGATCTGCCTGAATCCCAGATTCCTTAATCGTTGATTGAATAAAACGAGTAATTTCATCCAAGCATTCTGGCGTATCTGATAAAATAAATTTTCGATTCTTTGCTTGATAAACCGTGTCTAAATCTATTCGAACAATACTAGCATGTAGGAATTTTTCTAAAATCTCGACACCTACTACATAAAATTTGTCTGTATTTAAGGCGTAAGTAGTTGGTCGTCTACCATTATCTGTTTCTTTTTTTCCTTCTGCAAGGATGTAATTATTTTTTAATAGTTCTTTGGTCAGCTTAGTGCCCGTAGGGACGCTGGTCTTGATATACTCTGAAATTTCAGGAATCGAAAGAGGAAAGGGCGATTTTGACAAATGTCGAATAATATCTCGCTGTTGTTTTAATTGTCGATTTCGAAGGTTGCTATTCTTATTATCTGATAGAAATTCTAGCTTATCCATTAAGTAACTTATTTCTTTTTTCTACTTGGTTTAGTATCTGACTGCAAGTTAGTAAAAAAAATTAGGAACTTTAGACTAAAATCATTCTCTTCTAAATTCAAGGATTTACTTTTTCTTATAAACTGTCTTAAACTCCTTTTTCAGTAAAGACAATTTAGGTTCAATATACCTTTGGCAAAAAGGCTTCTCTGGATTTTTAAGATAGTACTCTTGGTAGGTTTCTTTATTGAGTTTAAAAGAAAGGAAAGGCAAAACTTTCGTGATTAAAGGAGCTGCATATTGTGGTTGTAATACTGTCAGAGTTTCTTCAGCTTCTATGGTTTGTTGGTCTGAAAAAGTATAAATAGCCGATCTATATTTCTTCCGCATAGAATGATCCACAGTACAACTGTGTGTAGCTAAGTGAATATCAACTAAAGTTCTTAGAGAAATAATAGAAGGATCGAAATGGACAATCACGCCTTCTGACAATTCGCTATGCACACCCTCAGATGCTATCCATCCTTGTTCCACTGTGTTGATACCTTGTATAACCTGAAACACAGCTTCCGTACACCAATGGCATCCACCGCCAAAACCCACTTTATTAAACATAGCCATTAAGAATGATATTCATTATTGCTTCACAGGTACTCGTTTGCGAACGGTAGTTTCAAGTATCGTCGCTTTCTTCATTCGTTCTTCTAGTTTCTTTTTTTGTATAGCTAATACGACATCAACCTGTTCTTTTACCTCTAATGGCTTTTTATTCAAATATCTATGATAAGAACGGATAATTAGTTTGGCCTGGTCATCAGGATGTGTAACCCCCAATTCTTTGATATGATGAGATAATCGAGACCCACCATAAAACCCCCAATTGTGAATAATCCAGCGACCTAAGCTAAAATGTAGTTTTTTGACAGCGACTTCTTCGGGCGCATGTTTAAAGGCTTGACGAGAGGTCTGTGCGGTCAATCGGTTTAAGGCACCAAAAGAATCTGCTATATCTTTAGGTATATATACACCATATAAACGCTCTTTTTTTATCCTTTTCTCATAGTCTTTTTGGTAGGCAGCTTCTGCTTTTGCTCCATTCGATTGCCCATAGCAACTTAAAGTACCAACTAAGACAGCGATTATTAAAAGAAGTCGTTTCATATATTACAAATATTTTTTACTAAGGCAAAGTGAAAGAAAATAAATAAAGTAGACCATTATGATTTTTAAAGATTGACTATCAACATCTTACGACTTCATACTTACTACTTTATACTTATTACTTCACTAAATTGATCTTCCCTATCATATGTATTTAGACGGACAGTACCTCCAAACTATAACAAAAATAGGCTTTCTTTATTGTATTTGGGGAACTAACTTAACGGAATACTAACAAATTCAGTAGTTAGTATACATAGCACATTTATAAATATTCTAGCTATTAATTTGAATAAATAAAAAGAAGTATATACCTTCACTCGCTATGTTTAAGAGCAAAATGTCATTTTTGTTAGCTCACTCTTAAATAACCTACGCTATTAAATACCTATTATCAAATAATCGACACTTTATGATGGACTCTTTTTCCCCTATACTTCGTTAAAAAGTATTTCCATAGCTAGGCTATGCAAAGACTTTTTGCCTTGTCTAGCGAAAAAATAGTCTGTATCAAAAGTGACAATTATTTAAACACTAGGTATCTACAGTCGCATTAAGTGAAGGAAAATAAATAACATAGAACCATTATACTTGTAATTTTTCCTTCACTAAAAAGCGCCAAAACACTAATTTTAAATAACTAAAAAATATATGAAGAAGATTTACTCCTTGATTTCGATGATCTGTTTGCCTATGTTACTAATGGCACAATCTGGAAGATCAATAGATGAGGCGATTGAAAGTGTAATGGGACCCGTTACTGCCTGGATTGAAAGTGTGATATTTTTTACCGTACCAGTCGGTCAATTTTCCGTTCCATTTGTATTAATATGGTTGCTAGTAGGTGCTATGTTTTTCACCGTTTATAACGGTTTTATCAATATAACAGGATTCAAACATGCATTAGACGTAGTAAGAGGTAAATATGATGATCCTAATTCTGAAGGAGATATTTCCCATTTTCAAGCATTAACTACTGCTCTATCTGGTAC
>JALZWC010000300.1 GCA_023300255.1 Saprospiraceae bacterium
TAATGCAGTTTGTGCATTGACACTACCAACTAAACACCAAGCAAATAAGACCAAGAAGGAAGCAGAAAGCCAACTCTTTGATCCGAATAACGTAAAACCCATTTTCTTCATGAGATTAGTAAATTTTGGTTAATTAATAAAATGTGTAAAATAAATTTGGATAAAAAGCCATATATATCTTGTATAGGAGCACATAGCGTGTCCCCGCAGTTATGACTAGTTTGATATGTTTAAAACGATGAAAAGTACTAGCGTTTTAAATACGTATTCAATATGTTATATTTAAGTTTTTTTACATACTTAGATGATGCTTCGATGCTAAGTTGGTATGTAGGTAGACGTCAATTTTACTGGTAAGCATTCTCTCTATTACAGCGTATATTTTATTGAATACCGAAATTCAATAAAAATCCATATACTTTTTACTTTAAAGCAATGAAGATTTATTTCCTATGTGGTCAATAAATAGGTCATTCATTTTGGACTAAGTCTATTTCTTTGAATAGAATCGACGCCAAATAAATCGAAGTATTAAGTCTGTAATGGAAAAAATTTTACGGAAGGGTTAATATGATAGTGGAAAGAAGGAGTATAGAATACCTGCTTCAAACAAAAAACGGTTCTTGTAAAATTCGTTATTTCCATGAGATTATAATTTCTAAATATTGGTTGTGTAAGTAAGTTGTATGTTTGGTTATCTTGAATTATGTATATATCAAAAAGAGTGCCTTGATTTAAATTTCAATATTTTAACTTAGGAAATAAGATTAATGAGTTTTGACTTGTAGCTAGATGTTATAATGTGGTTTAATTTGATTCGACAATTAAATCTATGTCTGAATAATATTTGATACATCTAATGAAAAAATTATGCCATAACAATATAAGAATTCATTCCTATTCAGATAAATTAAAAGGAACTTCTTTTCTTAAAAAAAAAGAAGTTCATATAAGGAAAATTGTACATTTTTTAAACCTTGATCTAATACACTTTATTAAAAAAATATTTTTTTTCCCTTCCCTTCAAGTTTAATTTATTTTTTAAAAAAAAATCTAATTATCATTAAATCTACTTTATAAATATATATTTTTAGAATGAAATTCATTCTTAAATAACAAATTAAAAAATGTTACTATTTCCTACATTCTATATATAGCGTCTTTTCTCCAATGAAATACATATTTTAAAAAACTTACTTCGCAAAAAATTATTTTATACTTATTGTATTTCCTATTTTGCGCACCTCTACCATAATAAAACCATCTTTCTACTAAATTCAAAACTTTTTTTAAATTATGCAACTTCAACAAGTATCGGAGATTGCCTCACAAGTGACGGAAAATGTGAGCGCAATAGACACGGTATGGGTAGCACTTTGTGCTGCACTTATCTTTCAAATGGAAGGAGGCTTCGCCCTTCTCGAAGCAGGTTTTATTAGGTCAAAAAATACAATGAGTATCATTGCCAAAGTATTTGTTGACATCATGTTCGGAGGCATTGCATTTTTTGCTATGGGTTTCGGAGTAGCATATGGTGAATCCAATGGATATTTTGCTTTTGACATGGGTATTACTGATAGAGATTTAGGCCTAACAATTTCTAACAAATTATTTTGGTTCATTCAGTTAGGCTTTGCGATGGCCGCAGTATCTATTGTATCAGGAGCAATTGCAGAGAGAATGAAAATCTGGGCGTATGCTCTGTTTGTGGTAGTATTTTGTGCAATCATGTATCCACTTGCAGCAAATTGGGTATGGAATCCAGATGGTTGGTTAGCGGCTAGAGGTTTTAATGATTTCGCTGGTTCAGCAGCAGTACATGCTATGGGCGGATTTGCTGCTTTGGCAGCTGCTATAGTTTTAGGTCCACGTATTGGAAAATATAACGAGGATGGCTCTTCAAATGCCATTCCTGGTCACAATATTCCACTTGCAGCAGTTGGTGCCTTCATTCTATGGTTTGGCTGGTTTGGTTTTAACCCAGGTTCTACACTCGCGGCAGTAGGTAATTGGGAAATGATTGGTTCTGTAGCTACGAATACCTTTCTTGCTTCAGCTGCAGGAGGTATTGCAACTATGACTTATACACAATTTAGATATGGTACTATTGATATTACAATGGTTATTAATGGAGTGCTTGCAGGTTTAGTAGGGATTACTGCTGGATGTAATGTGGTCAGTCCTACATCAGCAATTTTAATTGGTTTGATTGCAGGGGTATTAGTCGATATAGCTGTTGTCACGATTGATAAAATGGGTATTGACGATCCTGTAGGCGCAATAGCCGTGCATGGTATAAATGGCGCATGGGGAACACTAGCTGTTGGCTTGTTCGCTATAGAAAGTGGCTTATTTAAAGGAGGTGGTGCCAGCCAATTGATTACACAATTAATAGGTTTATTGGCTATTATCACGATGTCTTTTGTTATTACCTTTGCTTTAATGAGTATTATAAAAGCAACAATTGGTATCAGAATAAGTCAAGAAGATGAGACAGCAGGATTGGATGCTGCTGAATTTGGAATAGAGTCTTATACAGAATTTGAATAATTCTAAGTAATTTTCAAAAAAAATTAATATGAAAAAAATAGAAGCAATCATAAAACCGTCAAAACTAAAAGACGTTCAGTTAGCCCTTAAGGAAGCTGATATTCCTTGTATGTCTGTTGTAAATGTTAAAGGCACTGGTCTACAAAAAAGCTACTCTCAAACCTATCGTGGTTCTGAAAAATCAAATATCCTTAAATCAAGGGTGATGATTATCTGTGTAATTAGTGATGAAAATCTGGAGAAATGTATTAATATAATTTTGGACGCAGCCTCTACAAAAAGTGTTGGTGATGGGAAGATTTTTGTATATGAGGTACAGAATGCTATACGAATACGTACTAGAACTCGCGGCAGTGAAGCTATTAAGTAACTAAGGCAAAGAGTAAGAATAAATTAGCCATTTTAACCTGCCCAGCAAGCCCGTCCGCTTTGCGGTTCACTTGCTCTGCAAGCTCATCCTCTAAGAA
>JALZWC010000301.1 GCA_023300255.1 Saprospiraceae bacterium
AAAAGATAGTTGCATAGAAGCTGGTTCTTCAATGGTAATAGAAGACATTAATTGGCATTTATTAGCATCTGTTATACTTACGGCATAGCTACCTGCGGGCAGATTATTTACGGTTCTAGTTGAAGGACCATGCGCCCATGTATACTGGTATGGAAGTTGTCCTCCATTCGCATTAATAGTGATCGTACCATCTGATGCATCTGCACAAAAAGGACTATTTATATCGGTACTAATATTGATTGGAGAAGGAGCGATTAATTCTACCACTGTTTCAGCAATTGCGCCATTATTATCCGTTACTTTTAAACTATAGTTACCTGCCTTTAAATTTTCTAAAGCTAAGCGCTCATCTCCTGTATTCCATTGAATAGTATAAGGAGCAGTTCCACCGACTATAGTCGGAGAGATGTAACCATCTGCACTGTCTGAACAACTAGGATCTCCTTTACTCGTTAGGAATATCCCTAATGGAATATTATCCTTAACGACTTGACAAACCTCTAGCGCCCAACTGTTTAATTGACCGCCATCTAAATTAAAATGATCTTTTATCACTAAATTCCATTCGCCTCTAATCTCTTTATCTTTAAAAATACCTAAACTTTCTTGTCCTTGGAAAGTCTCTGAACTTTCTGGAGGGCATGGCAAGTTTGCATGCGTTGGACCATTGTCGCCAAATGTTAGGTTTATTAGGTTTTCATTTCCACATATTTGATCTAATAAGATTGCCTTATCTCCTTGCGGTGATTGCAAACTTACCGTTAGATCATTGATCCAAGAATGCGTAATATTAATATTTACTACTCTGATACTATGTACGGTACCATCTTCGTCTAATTGTAGAGAAGAATTGATTTCTGGCGTTCCCTCAATTGGAATGATTTCAGGTACGTCAGCGCTAGAAAATATTTGACATAAGACATTTGAAATAGTAAATTGAGTGAAAGGAGAGTAGGCACTAGTTTCACATTCATTGCTTGCTTGAATCCGCCAATAATAGGTACGGGTATGCTCCAAATTAATAGGAGATACATAACTAGTGCTTTCTATATTTTCTGCATCAATGATGATTTGATTAAATGCTGGATCAGTAGCCACTTCTAAATGATAGATAGCGCTTGGATCAGTAGAAGACCATTCAAATGTTGGATTTAAGGTTAGATCAGCTGCTCCATCTAGTGGTGCTAGATTTGATAAGGCAACAGGTGTATTAGGAGATACTGTTAAATCAATAAACCTAGTTTTAATATTATCACCAAAAGCTCCTTGAATTTCAACAGTGTATTTTCCTGGTGCTACACCAGCAGTATTAATCGTAAAAACACTATTGCTTCCTGCCACGACTTCCTCCCTTGAAAAGTTGAAACTATTAAATAAGTCATTGGCATTACTAGTAAGGTTTACTGATTCATTAAATCCTTCTACACTGCCAATATCTACAGTGAATTGAATCGTGTTTCCTTGACAAACAGAAGCGGTATTTGGTGTAACCGTCAAATTAAAATCAGCTGTTTTTTCTATTAAAGAAAAATTATTATCCGAAATGTCAAAGAATATATTGTCTACACTTTTGATTTTTACTCGTGCCTCATCCGTTACCATATCAGGAAATTGTACTTCGTGAGCACCATCATTCGCAATGTTTTCTGCTAAGACAATTGGATAAGTATATCCTCCATCAGTGGATAAAAGGATATTAACTTTTGAGACATTAATAGGGGCTTTGTCTGTATTGGCTACCTCCCATCTTACTGTTTGAGAAGAGTTACTAGCGTAAAAAATAGGCGCACTTGGAATACTTACTTTAAAAGGCCCTGCTTCCTCTATAAACTTTAATTCTTTCTCATCAAAGTCGGTACAGCCACCTTCTGCATAATTATCTCTAACAGTTAATCTAAATTCCATTGATCGACTGACTAAGGGCAAAACCTCCCACTTAGCAGGTTCATTATTGATTAATTGCTCTATCTCAGGTATATAACGATTTGGATTTTCTTTAGGTGAAAACGATCGAATGGATGGACCTCCTGTAGCCGTTGCTTCTGGTGGCATTACAGCAAACTCATTATCCATTTGTTCCCAACAAAAAGTTAAAGCTTGATTATCAGGATCTGTTCCTGAACCTACTAGTTCAAACGGAGTGCCTATTGGTAAAAATAAATCTCTCCCTGCATTCGCTTGTGGAGGATTGTTATTAGTGATTGATACCGTAGCACAAGTATTGCTAGTCGTTGTAATGGTACTATTTATTTGCTGGATACTATATCCGTGAAAGTATGGATCACTATTCTCCTGAATAGTTGGAAAACAAATACCAGCATAACTCATAATAGTCGATCCACTACCAGGCTCGAATGCCGATGCAATAGATCTATTACAATCATTATTGTGGGTATGGGTTGCACCAAATTGGTGGCCCATTTCATGGGTTACAAAATCAATATCAAAAGGGTCTCCTACTGGATTAGGTTGACCCGTAACACCTCCTGCCTTAATCGCGTCAAAACAGGTAGAGTTTAAGTAAGCTACTCCTCCGCCACCAGTACTAAATACATGACCTATATCATAGTTAGCCAATCCGATTTGTTCATCACAAACATCTTGATTAGCTTTTAACATTTGATTACCATCTTGATTATCAAATGGATCAGTTGCTCCGTTTAGATAGATTACTCGATCATTATTTGCCACTATTTGAACTTGTAGACTAAGTTCCTTCATGAATATACCATTCACTCGATTGATCGTAGTTGCCATTGCAGCAAGTGCATCAGCAGTAGTACCACCATGATATTGTGTATACTCTCCCGTACAAGCTAAAGCCAATCTATAGGTTCTTAATTGCCCATCTGTAGCACTTCTACTGTTCGCATTTATTTGGTCTCGCAGTCTAGAGGTGTTAACATCGTCCGTGCTACATTGGTAATTATTAGCTGGAGTAGCATGTTGTTTTTTATAATGAATAAATAGATGCTGTTCTGTAGATTTTTCCAGTGATGCTTTTGGTTGAATTAATTCAATACCAGAAGGAGTCCATATCATTACGAATATTCCTTTTGGTGTTACCTCCATTCTTAGATTGATATTATTATCCTCCATGCTTACACCTTGGTAAGTTTGTATATTTGGATATTTTGCTGCCAACTCTGGATGTAAAGTATTTGAGCTCTTTATACTAAAGTTTTGGAATTTATTATTGGAAGAAGGAATAGGTAATAGGATAGAAGGGACCTTCTTAGATGACACATGTAGGTCATTAAGTTGATCTAATAAAGTGGTTTTATCCAGAAAGTAAGTGGAATAAATGTCAGTATTTATATCCTTCTCCACTGCCTTTAGGGCAATATCCTGCGAGTATACTTTCTGCCATAGTGGATGTTCAGAAGGTTGTGCTTGCAGTTGAAAGAAGATTATTACAGATAAAAAGATAAGTACAAATCTGGGCATTCTCAATCTTTTTCGATAGTATGTATAAAACCCCGACAAGTAGGAAAATACGATTAGAGAAAATAAAATCTTTCTACAAGAAGAGTAATCTGTATAGATGATCTTGTGGTTTATGATTCTATCGTCTTTATATTATAATCCCATTAATCAAGGGGCTCCAAGTCTGTAGACTGACCGGAACGAACGTTAATATTTGCTTATGAATCAGGAGTATTAAATAGTTTGGAAGGGGGATATAACTGCTGGTAGACAGAACTAATTACTAAGATTAGTTATTACTAAGGGGAATCTGTCTAAGTAATTATTAAAGAATAAAGTCCTCAAAATGAGGAAGTTATTGTTTTATAATTACTAAGTAGTTTACCAGATTTTTTAAGTCCATTTTGGGTGGCATGTAATTGATACCTTCGGTTTTTGATAAAATGTGTTTTCTCCTGTAGGAGTAAAACTGCAAGATTTAAGCCAAAAAATAATTATATTAAAAATATAAATGTTAATTTGTGCATATCCATTTTACTAAATGAAGTAATAAGTATAAAGTAGGAGGTATGAAGTATTAAGGCGTTGATAATCAAGACTTAAAAAATCATAATAGTCTACTTTACTTTTTACTTTTCTCTAAGCGTAAGTTGATTAAAAATTTATTCTAGAATTAGTTGTAAATGCTTGATTTCTAGGATGAAGCCTATTGCGCTATGATAACGTGATGTTTCTGATAGCTGTAGGCGGTCTGACAGCGTAGCGATATGGTTTCTAGATATTTAGTACTTTAATATGCCTAAATGACGGAATTATTTTGTCGTTACTTATTAACATTGCATAAAAAACTTTCCTAATGATTGATATGATTATTGGTGGTATAGCAGCGATAGCGTGTATGGGTTTAATCCGCTTTTTATTTCGGGAGAAAGAGATTTTTGTATGGCGTATAGGGATTATTATTGCTGCGTTAGTTTATGTTGGATTCGTTATTAGAGGAGGGGCATGGGAATTTTTCTCCATGGAATTAGCGGGCGTATTGATGTATAGTACATTGGCATGGCTTTCTTTTAAATACAATACGTATTGGTTGGCTTTAGCTTGGGCATTACATATTGGCTGGGATGTTTTGTTGCATGATCCCGTTACGACAGCTTATGTTCCAGTATGGTATCCTGCTTCTTGTATTGGCTTTGATATTATGATTGCATGTTATGTGTTAGGGAGGCAATTTTTTGACCGTTCAATAAAAGTAGCTTAGACCTCTGGTCTGAGTAGATATAGGTTAAGGCTACTCAGACCAGAGGTCTAAGCTACATTTGTTAAATGATCAAAGACCCATCAAAAAATAAGCTACGCAAGAAGCTACACTTATTATCTTTTCGTTACTTATCGAATTTCTTAGCTATTCCTTTCTTTTTCCAGCAAAGTTCGTATTTGCTGTAGATCTTCTTGCATATCCACCATTTTTTCTTCTAATACTTTATTATTATCCATCGTCATTTCATCTACGAACACCGCATTGGCTAGAGACATTCCAAAAATACCTCCAATCAAAACGACTACCATAAAAAAGAAACGGGCAAGGCCACTATGCCATTCATCTGCTGTATTATTGGCGATTGTGTCCGCTACTTCATTCCATCCTTCTACTGTAAATAACTGAAAAATAGTGTAAGCGGAAATAATGGGATTTCCAAAATGCTCAGGTGCAATATCTTGGTAGAAATGACAGGCTAGTATTGCAAAAAATAGATTTAGAAGAACAAGTACCATTAAGACAAATACCGACGCTCTCAAAGCTCTTGCTAAACCTGCAAGAATATTATCAATATTCGGTACGAAACGCATCAAACGAAATAAACGAGCTAAGCGAAATACTCTGAATATTAATATAGAGGAGGTATCAGGTATGGGTAAAAACGCTAGTAACAAAGAAGGGACGCTTAGAACCACTAATAAAAAATCAAAACGATTCCAATTACTACTAAAATAATTACTGGGTTTTAGAACAATCAGTTTTACAATGGCTTCAATGAGAAAAATGAAGACAAAAAAATGATCTATGTTTACTAATAGATCGTGTTGTTTTAAAGAAGGGAAATATAGGCAAAAGATGATAAAGGTATTAAGAAGTATCGCTATCATCATATTGCGATCTGAAAGAAAAAAACGTTTTATCATTTAATTAGCTATTCATTTTTAAACGACTGTGGTATCATCGAGCTTACAAATTTTAGGATCTGTTCTAGGTATTGAATTGGTCAAAGGATCTTCTTTTTTACACGATTTCCTAAATACCAAAATCCAAGACCACCACCTAGCCCAAGCGCCAACAATATACTCCATAGACTATTAAAACCAAAATGTTCACTGATGTATAATCCTGACATAGGAGCCACTACACTAGCCAAGGCCCATGCCATTGTATACAAGGCCATATATTGACCTCTATTAGCCTCTGTTGATCTTTCTGCTACGAAAGCACTGGCAAAAGGCATGTAAAATACTTCCCCGAAAGTTAGTAAGATACTACTGCATATAGCAATACCTATCCAAATCGAAGGAACTATAAAAATAGCAAATCCTAAACCGATTAATACTGCGCCAAGAGTCATACTTGTAAATTTATTATATCGCTTATCGATTAGGTAGACTAAAGGCATTTCAATGAATACAATAATAGTCCCATTTAAAGCCATTAGTAAACCTATCTCTCTTTCATCTAAACCAAATTCCTGTTTAAAGTATACTGGTATGGTATAGAATAATTGAAGAAAAGCGAAAGCTAGCAAACAAATAATTACTAGAAAGATCATAAAGAATCGATCTTGATAAGGGGAAGCGTAAGCGTTTGTTACCTTGGAATTAGAAGATTGTTCTTCCTTTATTGATCGTCTTTTGAAATCATCTTTTAGTGTCAACTTAAACAATATTGCAGCACATAAGCAAGATATCGAATCTATATAAAAAAGCCAATTATAGCCTTTCCATGCAGCGATCAATCCGCCCATAGCAGGACCTATGGCAAAGCCTAGATTAATGGCTAATCTCAATAAAGCAAAAGAACGGGTTAAGTTCTCTGGTTTACTATAGTTCGCAACAGCTACTTTATTCGCAGGACGAAACGCGTCGGCGATTAAGCTAAAGGTAAAAGCTAAAAAACATAGAGACCAGAAATCTTGGAATCGAACTAGGACTAGTAATATTACACTACTTAAAAGTAAAGACCAAAATTGTACTTTAAAGGCCCCGATTCGATCTGTCAACCACCCACCTATATAGGAACCCAATATGGAACCTAAACCAAAGAAGCTCATTATTATGCCTGTCTCTTTTAAGCTAAATCCTAAGGAGGTAGTTAAGTATATAGTCAAAAAAGGAAAGACCATAGCTCCTGCTCGATTGATTAGCGAAATAAAGGCTAATAACCATATTTCAGAGGATAAGCCACTGTAGGAATCTTTATAGAGTTGAATGGTTTTTTGAAACATTAGGGTGTGGTTGTGGGTGTGTGGTTAAATTAATTTTGGCTTAAACCACTGCATCGATAGAATGATTCCATTAATGATGGATATTTTTTTATCAAGCTTTTTGTTTTGTTAAAGGTGGTCGACACTTTCAAAGTTTCGACCACCTTTAACAGAACAGCCGTTTATTCTACCTCAATTCCATATTTATCTAAAAGTCGAGGTAAAGAAGACAAAGAAAACTTAGCCCCTTTCATTTTATTTCGATCTAGATCAAAATTAAAATCTTTGGCCGTTCGAAAATCTACTTCCTCTAAATTGGCATTTTCAAACAAGGCCCTATTCAATTGACAATTTTCAAAAACAGCCTTTTTAAGGTTGGTTTCAATAAATGCGACTTCTTCTAATAAACAAGATTTAAATAGGGTTTTAGGCATGACTACTTTGGTAAAAGAAGAATAGGCTAGAGAACAACCCTCAAATTGAACAGAAAATAGGAAAGGATCACAATCTTCAAAGTGAAGACCTAGTAATTTACATTCTTTAAATATTACTTTTCTTAAGGCCGTTTTAGGAATAGCGGCCATGCTCCAGTCACAATTATAGAAAACACAGTCGGTAAAACTGGTTGCTTTCAATTCCATGTTAGCGAATTGACAATTATGAAATTCACATTGTTCGAACTCTTTTTGCTGTAGGTCTATTTCTGAAAAATCAACTTCTTTGAAAGTTTGATCTGTTATATATTGATCCATTGATGTTTTAACTATATTTGAGTGAAATATTTTAAACTGCATAGATATATAATTAAAACGAATCTATGTTCTAATTGGTTAAATTAAAAGCGTGATTTTTATGAAAAATAGGAATTTAGAATTTGTTATTTTATCCTTGATATTACTTTTTACTTTATCGAGTTGTCAATCGGATAAAGCAGTAGAAACAGTAATAAAGATTAAAATTGACTCGAGCTATCTACAAAAAACCTTAGTAGAATTAGGCTCTGATAAATATCTTGGCCGTATGCCAGGTACCGCCTCAGAACCATTAACCATTAACTTTATTCGAGATCAGTTTAAAGCGATGGGGGTACAGGCAGGCAATAAGGATAGCTACTTTCAAGAAGTACCATTAGTGACTGTGACAGCCGCCCCAGAAGAACAAATTGCGGTCAAAGGTACAAAAGGAATAGTAGATTTAACCTTTAAAAAGGATTATGTTACTTCTACACAGCGAGTACAAGAGGAAGTCGTCGTTGAAAACTCAGAATTGGTTTTTTGTGGCTTCGGTATTGTTGCCCCTGAATACGGATGGAATGATTATGAAGGTATTGATATGAAGGGGAAAACAGCAGTTGTATTTGTTAATGATCCTGGATATTATTCCGAAGACAGCACCTTATTCAAAGGAAATACCATGACCTATTATGGACGATGGACTTATAAATTTGAAGAGGCTGCTAGACAAGGAGCGGATGGAGTATTGGTCATACATGAAAAGGGGGCAGCAGGGTATCCTTGGTTTGTTGTTCAGAGTAGCTGGACTGGTGGGCTGCAATCGCTACAGACACCTGATGATGGACAATCGCGCTGTGCTATAGAAGGGTGGATTTCTGCATCTGCTGCTTCTAAATTATTCACGAACTCTATAGTTCCTGGAAAGAATATGATCAAACAGGCTTCTTCTAAGGAGTTTAAACCAATTCCTATGGGCTTGACGTATGATCATAAAATGGAGATTTCGACCAAGAAACAATTATCTAATAATGTTATTGGAATTATTCCAGGTACAGAACGTGCAGATGAATATGTTATTTACACTGCCCATTGGGATCATATCGGAATTGGGCCAGTCGTTAATGGGGATTCTATCTATAATGGCGCTTTGGATAATGCTAGTGGAATGGCGACTTTTATGTCTATAGCTAAAGCATTTAGTCAATCTAAAACAGCTCCAAAAAGATCTATAGTTTTCTTGGCAGTCACAGCAGAAGAACAAGGCTTATTAGGTTCTGAATGGTATGCTAAGAATCCGATATATCCCTTAGAGAAAACGATTGCTAATTTAAATAAAGATGGGGCGAATGTACATGGTTCCATGAAAGACTTAACGATCACTGGATTTGGACATTCAGAAATGGATGAACTAGCAGCTACAGAAGCTAAGAAACAAGGTCGATATATCTTAGCAGATCAAGAACCGCACAAAGGAAAGTTCTTTCGTTCAGATCATTTCAATTTTGCTAAGGTAGGAGTCCCAGCATTTTATGCAGGTGGTACCTATGATCACCGAGTTCATGGGAAGGAATATGCGAAGAGCAAAGTGAAGGAATACACGCAAGCCAATTATCATCAACCAAGTGACGAATATACAGATGACTGGGATTTGACTGGCGCAGTAGAAGATGCTCAACTATATTATAATCTAGGGTATCGCTTGGCGGAAGAAGCCATTTATCCGCAATGGAAGGAAGGGTCTGAATTTCGGAATGCTCGTAAACTGAAAGACTAGAAGTACGGAGATTTTTTAAGAACCTGCGTTCCTTGGCTATGGTATATACATAAGTATTCAGGATTGGCTGTCGCCAATGCAAAAAATTGAACGCAGAGACGCAGAGTCTAGCTAGATTTTAACTACACTTGACTCTGCATCTCTGCGTCTCAGCGTTCAAAAAAGCATCATTGGCGATAGCCAATTTTGAATTGTAACACATAAATCTATAAACTGACTACGTTCAGCTTCTACTTTACATGTGATTTTATTTCGCAACCAAAAATACTTATGTATATACCATAGC
>JALZWC010000302.1 GCA_023300255.1 Saprospiraceae bacterium
ACGCCTTATACAAAAACGACTAATTATTTAGTTCCTATCCAAATAGCTAAGGAAATAAAAGAGGCAGAAGCTTTTGATGTATTGTACCACGATGGTACTTATATTTCAGAATCAGCAAGGTCTAATTTTTTTATATTTGACCACAATAACACGCTTATTACTCCTGACAGAGATGCGCTAAAAGGAATTACTCGAAAGCAAGTATTAGCAATAGCAAAGGATCATTTTAAGGTAGAGGTAAGGCCTTTGACGGTTAAGGAAACCATGTCGGCTAAAGAAGCATTTATGACGAGCTCTTCTAAAGCTGTTATGCCTGTTCGACAAGTAGATTTTTGGCGGATAAATAAAGGCGTGATTGGAGAGAATACTAAGAAAATGATGCGTTTATTTGAAGAGCACTTGGAGCAGTATTTAGCAAACCAATAAATCTCAAAAAACCTTCTTAGATAAAACAAAAGGCTTGTCGATAAAATCGACAAGCCTTTTGTTTTTATTAAAGTGTCACGTGGTCAAAATCATAAATCTGACCTCTGACAGCATAGCGATCTGACCTCTGACTTCTATAATTGACTATATGGAATACTAAAAGTATCACCATCAGATACTTGACCAGATTTTAAGCCTTTCATAAACCAACGCTTTCGTTGTTCGGAAGTACCATGTGTAAAAGAATCAGGTACTACATATCCTCTAGCTTGTTTTTGAATTCGATCATCTCCTACAGATGCGGCAGAATTAAGGGCTTCTTCAATATCTCCCTCTTCTAATATACCTCTACCTGTTTCTGCACGATTCATTTTTTCTGCATGGTGTGCCCATACGCCAGCTAGAAAATCTGCTTGCAATTCTAATCGAACAGATAATTCATTCGCTTCCGTTTTACTAGAGCGCCTTTTTTGCTGCTCTACTTTAGTGGTAATAGCCAACTGATGTTGTACGTGATGCCCAACTTCATGTGCGACTATATAAGCGATTGCAAAATCCCCGGCTGCACGAAACTTATTTTTCATTTCATCATAAAAACTCAAGTCGATATATAAGTCCTCATCTCCAGGGCAGTAAAAAGGGCCCGTTGCAGAACTTGCTGCACCACAAGCAGAAGTGGTTCTACCAGAGAATAACACCATAGTTGGTTCAGAATATGGTTGTCCTAATTGTTCTCTAAAAAGTTTGTTCCAAACATCTTCTGTTTCTTTTAAAGTAACTTTTACAACTTTTGATAAAGCTGCCTCTTCTTGAGTTTTAGGTTCATATGGCCCAGATGACTGTGTTTGAGTAGTCTGAGGTTGTTGAGATGCTTGTTGTAAGACCGCCAAAGGATTACCACCTAATAAAAGTGCTAGTAGTGCCATAATAATAGCTCCAATACCGATGCCTCCTCCAACACTTACTGTTTTGCCTCTACGGTCATCGACATTTTGACTTTCTTCTTTGTTTTGCCAACGCATGATTTTGATTGTTTTGGTAGCTTCTAATCAAATTCTCTATTGAAAATGGCTATTGACTACATTATATGTACAAATAAATAGAACAAAAATCTTTGCCAAAAATAGCTTTTTTCAACTTTCTAGTTGTTAATAATCTATTATTATTTGCGGTAAGCTGTATAATATCGGTATTTATTGAAAAAGGATTATCCTTACGTATGGTCTTTTGTCCCTGTAAAAACTAGTCTAAAAATCTCGTTTTTGGCTATAACTATCTGTAATTTTGTGATTAATATAAGATAGATTAATTGTATAATAAACAATATCAATCTTTTTTACGTACGCTTTATTAGTCTAAATAGATATCAAATTTAATAAAATTGAAAGATAATATTCATCCAATTTTTGACCGTCTACTACAACGTAGCGATAGAGAACAGCGACTTGGTCAGCGTAGTAAAGCATTGTGGCTGACGGGATTATCTGGTTCAGGTAAGAGTACAATTGCTCAGGCATTAGAAAGAAAACTGCATAATGAAGGTTTTTTTGCGCAGGTTCTAGATGGAGATAATATCAGAAGTGGTATTAATAACAATTTGAGTTTCAGTCCAGAAGATCGACGAGAGAATATCAGAAGAATTTCAGAGATTTCTAAATTGTATGTCAACACAGGCGTTATTACTATTAATTCTTTTATCAGTCCAACAATAGCTATTAGACAGGAAGCAAAAGATATTATTGGTGCAGCTGATTTTATTGAAGTGTATATTAATACGCCATTAGAGGTATGTGAAGCAAGAGATGTCAAAGGCTTATACAAAAAAGCTAGAAGTGGAGAGATCAAAGGCTTTACAGGAATAGATGCTCCTTATGAAGGACCTATTGACCCAGATGTGGAAGTTAAAACAGATGGACAAAGTATTGATGAATCCGTTAACGTAATTTATCAACATATTATAAAGGAAATTACCGCCCCTAATAATTAAAAAATCAATTGTTCTTTGTCAACTAAGAAGTTCTAAATAAATAAGTTCCGTTTTTAAAACGACTTCTTTATATCTAAATTTGTCAAAGAACTAAAGTAAAATAGCATGAATTATCAATTAAGTCATTTAAAAGAATTAGAAGCAGAATCTATATACATTCTGCGAGAGGTTGCTGCGCAATTTGAGAAACCTGTATTAATGTTTTCAGGTGGAAAAGATTCTATTTTGATGGTACACCTTGCGATGAAAGCTTTTCATCCTGCACGGATTCCATTTCCATTACTACATGTGGATACAGGGCATAACTTCCCAGAGACTATTGCATTTAGAGATAAAATGGTCAAGAATTTAGGTGCAAAATTAGTAGTAGGACATGTTCAGACAGCCATAGATTCTGGTATGGTACGAGAAGAGAAAGGAGTGAATGCTAGTCGTAATGGCTTGCA
>JALZWC010000303.1 GCA_023300255.1 Saprospiraceae bacterium
GATATATCTACCGAAGTCGTACCTACTAATACTGGACGACCTTGTTCGGTTAATTTAACAACATCATTAATTACTGCTTGGAATTTTTCCCGCTCTGTTTTAAAAACTAAATCTTCTCTATCATCTCTAGTAATAGGTCTATTAGTAGGAATGACAACAACATCTAGTTTATAGATCTCCCATAATTCACTCGCCTCCGTTTCTGCAGTACCGGTCATACCTGCCAACTTATGGTACATTCTAAAGTAGTTCTGCAAAGTAACGGTTGCATAAGTTTGAGTAATATCCCCAATCTTTACATTTTCTTTCGCCTCTAAAGCTTGGTGTAAACCATCAGAATATCGACGACCATCCATCATCCGACCTGTCTGCTCATCTACAATCTTTACCTCTCCATCCATTACAACGTACTCTTCATCTTTTTCAAATAAAGTGTATGCTTTTAATAATTGGCTAACGGCGTGTAATCGTCTAGATTTTACAGCAAAATCTTGAGATAGTACTTGCTTAGCTTCCGATGTTTCCATTTCGTCTAAGTCCTCATCATCCTCAATCTCCATCATTTGTAAGGTGATATCAGGCATGACAAAGAAATTGCCATCCGATTCTCCTTTTGATAGAAATTCTACCCCCATTTCTGATAATTCAACCTGTCGGTTTTTTTCATCAATGGTAAATAACAAAGGTGCATCTACTAAGTGCATATTCTTAGATTGCTCCTGCATGTAGAAGTTATCTGCATTCTGAAGCAATACTTTAATTCCATCTTGACTTAAAAACTTAATTAATGGGCGACTCTTTGGTAAAGCTCTGTGCGCTCTTAAAAGCGACATACCAGCTTGACCTTCTTCTACTCCAGTTAAGCCTTCTTTTACAAACTGCTTAGCTTCTACTAAATAACCTGTAGATAATTGTTTTTGTGCAGAAATTAAGCGCTCTACTTTTCCTTTTAGTTGCTCATATTCTTGCTCTTCATTCCCTTTAGGAACAGGTCCTGATATAATTAAAGGTGTTCTTGCATCATCAATTAATACAGAATCCACCTCATCAATCATGGTATAGTGGTGCTTACCTTGTACCATTTCCGTCTGAGATCGAACCATATTATCTCTTAGATAATCAAATCCAAACTCATTATTTGTACCATAGGTAATATCACAATTATAAGCTGCTTTTCTTCCTGGAGAGTGTGGCTTGTATTTGTCAATACAATCAATCGTCATTAATAGGAATTCGAATATAGGGCCGATCCATTCACTATCCCGACGCGCTAGGTAATCATTGACCGTAATGACATGAACTCCTTGACCAGACAAACCATTTAAATAAGCAGGAAGTGTTGCTACTAAGGTCTTACCTTCCCCTGTTGCCATCTCCGCAATCTTGCCATCATGCAATACCATCCCACCAATCAGCTGCACATCATAATGTAACATATTCCAAGTGATTTCTGCACCAGCAGCCATCCACTTGTTTTGCCATACCGTTTGGTCTCCTTGAATGCTTAGATAGCCCTTCTTAGGATTGCCTGCTAATTCTCGGTCATGATCTGTCGTCGTAACAGTAATCGTTTCATTTTCCATGAATCGACGAGCAGTTTCTTTAACTACAGCAAATGCCTCTGGAAGTATTTCTTTTAGCACTTCTTCTAAGTGCTTATCTCTTTCCTTCTGTAATGCATCGGAATCTTTAAAAAGCGATTCTTTTACCTGAAGGTCCTTTTCTGCTTTAGCTTGCTCCTTAATAGCTTGAATATCTTCATCTATACCAGATAAATGTTCTGCAATACGAGTTCTAAACTCTAAGGTTTTATTTCGTAATTGATCGTTACTATAGCTCCGCAATTGCTCATATGCAGCATTCGTTTGATTGACGTACGGCATGTAGTGCTTCTCATCTCTATCGTATTTCGTACCGAACAATTTCTTTATAAACTTAAACATGGGTAGACTTTATAAGGAATAAATTTGAAAAAATAGAATAGAGATCAGAGAAGCGAGAGTAGAGATGTATTTCGTTTAAAAAACAACGAAATACATCTCTATTCTCTGTTCTCACTTCTCTATTCTAAAACCTGTATAGTTTGATTTAGGTAATTACCACACAAAAATAACAACTCTAAAGCTTTAACAGTTGTTGAAGCTTCTTAATATCAGATAAAATGCTGCATAATTTATACCAATGCTTGAATAAGCTAGATTTAATGACAGAATGGCTGATTGTGGAAAGGCTTGTCTGCTAATTTTGCAGGTAAGTCGATAAGAGGAAAGTTAGTTCTAGTAAATATTCTAGTAAAAATAGGTCTGTAGCCAGTCCCAAATTACATATCTATCTTTAAACAACCATACAGCAGCAGCTATTGCAAAGAAAATAAACCCTATTTTCCAAGCTCTTAAGCCCTTTTGTAGTTTTTCTCTTCTACTGGTATATCGGTGACGATTGGAATAAGCCATTATAGTAGCGTATATTATTGGGTAATAAACACAGAATCTCTGTGGTGATTAAAGCCTGCAAATATACCCAATCCATTTTCAATATTATTGAAAACAATTACGGGTTCTGCAAATGGTCGATCTTTGTTTTCCAACTGGCGGGTAAGAGAAGTATAGTAGAGGTAATAATCTTTAGATATTGTTCTTAGTTCTCCAATAATTTCAGGATTGTCTCCTGTAAGATCTCGATCTAAAACTGTTTGAAACTGGAAATTTAGTTGTGCTCCATTTAATTGATCATCTGTAAATAAAATTCCATTTTTATTAATATCAGTTACTATGGTAGTATTTTGAGAAGTGGTATTCCGAATTGGAATCGGAATAAAGCTATCTGGTTTATTCACTAAGCCATTAGAGGTAGATCGACTTGCTATCTGCTGATAATACAGTTGTAAGTGATAATAGTTTTGTTCTTCTATTGGATCTAGAATAGAGGCATTGATTTTTAAGGAATATAGAGAAGTGTTGGAATCCGTAATAATTTCTTCCGTTTGTATAGACTGGATTGGTACGGAATTAGGTGCGCTACCTGTAGCATAAATCATTGGGTAACCAGGTATTTCAATAGCTAATTGGTAGGTTTTTTGAGCTTGTGGCTGAAAGCCCGCGAATTCATAATAAGGTACTGCTACATTTTCCGGTTCTTGATAGCTTAATTCTTTCAACAAATCACCTTGTTCATCTAAAATTTTCACACTAGCGTTGGTAATAAATTCCGTAGCATCATTGGATAAAAGAGCTTTATTTTTAGATAAAGTAATTTGAAATGGATGATTAGGTGTGAAAGTACCGTTAACAACGACTTGTGGTGCTATAGATTCTATATCTAAACTAATAGGTTCTTCACATGCCATGCAAAGTAACAAGGCAATGCTGTAAGAAAAAATAGAATAGAATAGATATTTATTCATGGATGAATTTCGGAATTTAGAATTCTAGACAAGAGATTAGCTGCCAGACCTAACAAAAATACGACAAATAAGCTATAAAGGCTAGTACTTATAAGTTAAAGTTAGATTTGATAAGACTCTTTAAAACGGTCTATCGGTCTACGATTGACGGTAGAAAATGAACAATCGAGACGCAATCGACTAAAAGTTAATCAAGGCTACCCGCCTAACATTGTTCATTGAGTTTAGTTTGCAGTATGGGCAATCCCTTGTGGTTGCCCTACTTAGCAGGGGCAACCACAAGGGATTGCCC
>JALZWC010000304.1 GCA_023300255.1 Saprospiraceae bacterium
TAGAGAGTAGAGAATAGAGAGTAGAGACAGATTTTGTTTACAAACAACGAAATTTGGTCATTTCCTGCCTGCGTGCCTTGGCTATGGTATATACATAGTGCCTGGACGAAGCCCCATACTTGCCTGATAATCAATTAATTAAATCATTTTTTAACTATGGTTATTGAATATATTTTTGTATGTTTGTTTCGTATTAATCTGATTATCAACTAGTTATTTTTTCATTAATTCTTAAAATTCGAAAAAATCAACAAAAAACAAAATAAAATGCGTCGTCGATTCGAGCAGCAATTGAAATTAGGAATTACGCCAATAAGCGAGATAGAATTAAATTTGAAGAGTCGCCATGAATTGTTGCCTATATTACGGGCCTTACAATATGTTTTTAATACCAAGGAATTGAATGAAGCTATTTTCCAAATTTTGGAAAAAGAGGTATTTTCAAAGGTAAAAAAAACAGGCTGCTATGGTATGAGTATGTGGGAAATTTTGGTATTGGGAGTTGTAAGGTTGAGCGGGAATATGGATTTTGACAGATTACATGATTTGTCAAATGAGCATAATTCTTTACGAGGTATTTTAGGTATTCGAAAGAATGATTATTCGAGGGGTAAAAACTATAGTCTACAGACGGTAAAAGATAATGTTCAATTATTGGATGAGGAAACGATCCAAAGAATATCGGCAATTATAGTAGAGGGATCGCACGGATTGATAAAAAAAAAAGAGGGCGTGGACTGTTTAAGTTTACGGATTAAGGCAGATAGTTTTGTAGTAGAGTCAAATATACATTTTCCAACAGATTTGAATTTGTTACGAGATAGTGCCCGCAAGAGTTTAGAAACAGTGGGTTATTTTATCAATTCTGATTTTTCCTTACAGGTGGCCTCTAAATGGAAGAGTTGGAGAAACAAGATGCAAAATAGTTATAGAACGGTCTCTGAAATCCATCGCAAGAAAGGAGGCAATTATGAAGAGCGCTTAAAAGCGGCGACCTCTAGCTATTTAGAAACGAGTAAAAAGATTGAGGAAATAATAGCTCAAAGTATTGTGCAACTCTCTATAGCTGAAGGGGCTAGCAAGGAATGGACAGAAGTGGAGCAAGCTAAAAAGCAGGAATTACTTTTTTTCTTTAGCATGTTGAACAAGCATATAGATTTAGTGAATCGCCGGATATTATTAGGAGAAAAAATACCACATAAGGAGAAGGTTTTTTCCATTTATGAAACCCATACAGAATGGAACTCAAAAGGCAAAGTAAATAAGGCAGTAGAGTTAGGACATAATGTATTAATAGCTACTGACCAATATCATTTTATTCTTTATACGAAGGTATATGAAAAGGAGGTAGACAAACAACAGACTATAGAGATCGGACAAGAGATAGAAAAGCAATATGGACAGAGCAACGAATTAGGCGGGATAAGTTTTGATAAGAATTTTTACTCTGAACCAGCGGAACAGGATTTAGAAAAGAAATTTAAAATAGTGGTATTACCAAAACCAGGTAGACCAAGTAAAAGAGCCTTAGCAAAATCAGGAGATAGGGAGTATCAAGATTTGAAAAGAGCGCATAGTGGTGTAGAAGGCAATATCAATCAGCTAGAGCAAAATGGTTTAGACGTTTGTCCAGATAAAGGCATCGCAGGATTTAAAAGATATGTGGCGTATGGAGTACTGTCGTATAATCTTCATCGGCTAGGAATGAGAATAATTTTGGAGGAGCGAAAAGTCGAAAAAAGGCTTAGAAAACGGAAAAGAGCCTAATGAAGGCGAAAAGATAGCAAAAACGATGATTTTTTAAGAAAATCAAGGGTAATTATGCCCAAAAACAGCAAAAACCTGCAAATATAGTACTGAAAAGATAACATATCGACTCGTATGAGAAAAAAGAGAATTTGAGTGCAAAAAGACTCCGCTCGAAAAGCAGGAAGTAACGACTCTTTTTCTTTTTAGATGTGTTCTCGGTCGGCCACTAAGTACTTCGGATTAATTAAACGGGCAAAATTTTGAGTCTAGATTTTTTCGATAGTTTTTCTCAAAAAATCAGTGCATAGCTGGGCTACGGACTTATTTTTTGAGGAAAAATAGCGGAAAAAGATGCTCATAAATTAAATTACCTGTTTAATTAGTTTGAGGCACTTAAGTAGTATGATGTACTTTAGAACTGCCAATTTTTAAAAACTGGCAGTTCTGGACTATTAGAATGCGCATAATTAATTTCCAGAGCTATTAATTTAAATAGTCTCCAATACCTCACCCCGAATTAAGTACCAATACACAACTCCAATCAAACCTTTTTCGTTATAATTAATGCGAATCAAGGGCTAAATTATCGACTACAAAGAAATAACAAGCTATTCTAATACTCTTTTTTACAGGGTCGAATACTGTATAGTGTATAGTCAACTCTTGTTTTTTTTGCAATTCTCTACCCTACACTTTTGATTATTGAACAATTTTGTAGAGGCAATCCCTTGTGGTTGCCCAAAATTGCTGCCGAAATAGGGCAACCACAAGGGATTGCCCCTACAAGAATTCTCGATTTCATAAAAGTGTAGGGTAGAGAATTTTGCAATCAATAATTTAGTCCTTGATTGGCATAATTAATATAATTACTCAAATTTTTCCGCCTTAGTAATGAGGCATAATAAATTTTCAATTAATGATTGTGAGAATTTTTTCTATACTTATTTTCATTCTTTTTTTCTTTACAAGCTCCCAAGCACAACGTTTAAAAGAGTTTTCTGCAAACAAAACTGAGTTTTATCAGCAATTAGAAGACTATATGACCTCTAGTAAACGAAAGGTCATGGAAGAAACGATAGATAACTTCGGAAGCAAATTTCAAGCAGGTGGCTTTAGCGCGGAAGAACAGGATAGTATTATGGTTCGTTGTAATCAAATGTTACAACTTCGAATGAAAGCCAGTCCTTATTTCAAGAATTACTTAATTGGCTTAACCCATATTAAAAGTTTTACTAACGGTGCTTCTCGATTTAAGGAATGGGATCAAGTCTTGGCTAGCATGATACGAGATGTAAAAGCAAGCAAGCTGAAACCTATTAATAAGTATTTAGAATTTTCAACTACCCTATTCCAAGAATATGCACTTAAATATTCTGATAAAGGAGGGGTGAATTGGAAAGTTTTAGGAGATACTTTACAATTGACTTATGACAATCAACAACCACAGGTTATATTTGAAAAAGTAAATCTTTTAGCTACTAGAAAAGAAGACTCTATTCTCATTGAAAATACAGGTGGGATCTTTTTCCCCCTAACGAATAAATGGGTCGGTAAGTCTGGTAGAGCAGGTTGGCAACGACATGGTTTAGATAGAGATCACTACGCTCAATTTAAAACTTATGAAATAGATATGTCTAGTACTAGTTATCTCGTAAAGGATGCGATCATCTACTTACCAAGTTTTTTCAAAGACGAAGCTTTAACGGGTACTTTTGAAGATAAATTAATTTCAGGATCTTATAAATCATTTCCTAGATTTACTTCTTCTCGAGGCATTGCAGAGATGAAAGGTATTGGAGAAGGCATTCAATTCTTTGGTCAATTTGGTCTAGAAGGTGTCAATCTTACGGGAGCTGGAACAGAAGAAGAAAACGCAAGGTTATTAATTTCAGATAAAAAAGGAGCCTTAAGAATTCATGGGCAAGCAAATAGCTTTACGATCAAAAAAGGGGAAGTCATTTATGGAAAAGAAGTAGAACTGAGTATGTATATTGGTAAGGATTCTATTTATCATCCCTCTATTAATTTTCGTTTTGATATAGAAAATAGAATTGCAGAATTGACAAGAGGGGAAAAGAGTAATGATCGGAATGCTTTTTCCTCGTCTTACCACCAAATAGATATTGATACAGACAAAATGCTTTGGTATTTTGATAAGGACTCTTTGGTCATCAGTGAAAAGGCTAGAGCTATTGGTAGTGAAGTAGAGAAAAGAAATTATTATGCTTCTAAAGAATATTTTTCAGAGAAAGAATATCGACGTTTACAAGCAGTTTCTTCTGTTAATCCGATCGCTACTTTAAAGGTATTAGCGGAAATGGAAGGTAGCAGAAAAGTAGATGCAACTACCTATGCTCAGCGACTCAATTCTAGATATAGCATTGAAAACATTCAATCGATGTTATACGATATGGTATCAAAAGGATTTATTCAGTACGACCAAGAAAGTGAATTAATTGAGGTGTATGATAAAGTATTTCTCTATGCAGATGCTAAGCAAAATAAGATAGACTACGATAACTTACGTATTATATCAGAAACTAATAAAACTAGTGGTGTCCTGAATACCAAAGATAATAGTTTGGAAGTGAACGGGATCAAATTCATAGAGTTTAGCGAATCCCAAATGGTGGCTACAAAAACGGATAGCGGTAGGATCAAATTATTAGAAAATCGAAATATGGATTTTGATGGTAAAATCTATGCCTCTATGGGAATATTTCAAGGCACTAAATTTCATTTCGATTATGATCAATTTCAGATCAGAATGGATTCGATTGCTGTTCTAAATTTATTTGAACAAACAGATCAAAAAGATAAAAATGGAAATCCACTTCCCAAAGCAATTGGTAGTCGGCTAGAGAATTTATCTGGTGTATTATTAATAGATGCTCCCTCTAATAAATCTGGTAAAGAAGATATTGACATATTCCCTTCTTTTCAAAGTAAGTCTTCCTCCTATGTATATTATGATGCACCAGATCATTTAGATACTACTTATAATCGAAAGGATTTTAATTTTGAACTAACAGATTTTAGCTTAAATTCACTTGATAAACTGACTCGAGACGATATGAAATTTAAGGGAAAGATGAAGTCTTCTGGTATTTTCCCGGAGTTCGAGGAAACCTTAACTTTACAAGAAGATGAATCTTTGGGTTTCATTACCCAAACACCGGCAGGAGGCTATCCAATCTATGGAGCAAAAGGAAGATATACCGGAGAGATTAGTTTGAATAATA
>JALZWC010000305.1 GCA_023300255.1 Saprospiraceae bacterium
AAAAGAACCGTAGCCCAGCTATGCTTAGTTTTTCAGAATTCCTTAGAGTAAAAAATGACTAGCTTAAAACGACCAATTTATTCTCACTTTTTGCCTAACCGTTTCCATCCGTGTATTTTCGTAAGAAAATCAGCGTTCAATTATGTGCAATTTGCATACCTATAGCTATCCACTAATGCCGCTTCCGCTTATTATTCTTATAATCCATAAATACAAATTCGCCCAATCCACTCAAGCCACTAAAGAAGGCTTTTCCATTATTCGTTTTTGTAAACTGCTCCACAAAATTGACTAGATAAGGATCTCTAGCAATCATGAAGGTCGTTACAGGAATATCCAATTTACGGCAGCGAGCTGCTAGATTTAAAGTTCGATTGATAATCGTTCGATCTAATCCGAAACTATTCTTATAGTACTTTTTTCCTTTTTTAATACAGGTAGGTTTGCCGTCTGTAATCATAAAAATCTGCTTATTAGGATTTCTACGACGACGTAATAAATCCATTGCCAATTCTAGACCAGCAACAGTATTGGTATGATAAGGGCCTACTTCCAAATAAGGCAAATCTTTTACTTCTATAGGCCAAGCATCATTTCCAAAAACTAGAATATCTAAAGTATCTTTTGGGTAGCGGGTGGTAATCAATTCCGCTAATGCCATGGCTACTTTCTTAGCAGGGGTAATCCGATCTTCTCCATATAAAATCATGGAGTGAGAAATATCAATCATTAACACGGTACTCATCTGACTCTGGTAGAAAGATTCTTGTACTTCTAAATCATTCGTTGTTAATTTAAAATCGTCTATACCGTGATTAATTTGCGCATTTTTCAAAGATTCAGAAACCGCTAAATTATCTAAACTATCCCCAAATTCGTAAGGACGTAATTCAGCGGTCGTTTCATCTCCACGTCCCGAGTATCGAGTACTATGCTTTCCTCGTTTAGATTTTTTAAGCAAGCCAAAAATATCCTCTAATGCTTTCTGGCGTAATTGAACTTCCATTTTTTTGGAAGGATTGAATTTTCCGCCTGGCCCATCTCTTGGATCTTGCTTTATATAGCCTTTTTCTATTAGGTCATCAATAAAATTAGCCATCCCATAATCATCGGTTGTCAAATTGTATTCTCTATCCAATTTAGTCAACCAAGACAGTGCCTCACTTACATCTCCTGATGTGTGAATCAATAGTTCTTTAAAGAGATTTAATAGCTTATCAAAGGTAGAACCTTCTTGGCTTGGTACGTATTCCGAAAATTGAAAACCTTTCATAGGAGTAGTTTATTTTATAATATCAACATACATTCTTAAACAAGGCAATTCCCAAAAATAGTGCAACTAAGATGTATGTTCTTTTTTCATTGAAAAAAAAGAACCAAAAATTCTAGTCCAAAAAAACTCCCTCCGGTCAAACAGTTTTTGGACTAGCTAACCCGCCTAAATGTTGACAATAAGACGTTGACAGCAGTTATTTCAAATTTAGTTTTTATTCTGTTCGTAATATAACACTATCTCATAGGAATAGTTGCTATCCATTCTTTAATTCTTACTACTAAAGGTACACTGTTTTTTACCCAATTGAAATGGCTTAAAGGCTTACCAGCTATATCTTTTGTTAATTCATAGGTAGTGGTAGGGTTATTTAGATGAATTTTTTGACAAGATTATCTAACTGGTTGACACTTTCAGCCCCAACGGGGCGACATATCCTAGCATAGGGCGAAAGCCCTATGAACAAATAAGATGACTAATCTCTAAGCCCTGAAGGGGCGACATAATAAGCTACTACTAGTATATGTCGCCCCTTCAGGGCTTAATAAATGCTTATACCCTATTTTCATAGGGCTTCACCCTATGCTATGATAGGTCGCCCCGTTGGGGCTAACAAGTGTAAACTACTTTTACTAATTTAGATAAACTTGTCCGAATTTTTGATATAAATTCTTTATTGCTGCTTCAAGTGCCATCCAATCCCCTTCAATAATCCCTAAACCCTAAAGTCTGATATAACACAATTCATCACATTATCAGCAAGCGTTTTTGCTAAAGGTTGGTAAAACTATGTACGCACGCCATTGCTGGAAGCACTAGCACTACTGGACTATTTAAAGGATCATCAATAGTGGTTAAAATACTTAATTCTACTGTTTCTTTATCCTGTAAAGAGACGGTCAACTGTTCCATAGCTAGTTCTTTTTTCCAAATATAAGATTTGTGAATATTTTTTATAGAATGCTTCTTAGGATTCTATTACTGTTTTCAAAATCTATTCTCTATATTGACCTGTATATTGAAATAATTAGGATCGTCGAGGTTTGTAACCTAGATGCTATTTTAAAATCAAAGCACTTGGACATAAATAAAGAATACAATTAGAATTTAATCTAAACACATAGGCACATAGGACACATAGACTATGTGTCCTATGTGCCTATGTGTTTAGATATTACGTTTATTGTTACCAAGTACAGTTGGCTTCGTAAAATCAGTTCTATATTAAAATAAAGAAAAATCAACCTCTATGAGAAAGCTCGCTTTCCTACTCGTAGCCATCACCATCACTTGGTCTAGTTGTAGTATACTATTTCCAGCAAAAAGAGATATTAAAGTATTAGTCTTTTCTAAAACAGAAAGCTTTAGACATGAATCTATACCGAATGGAATAAAAGCAATTACTGCTTTGAGTGTGGAGCATGAATTTACAGTGGATAGCACGGAAGATGCTTCCATGTTTAAAGAAGAGACTTTAAAAAACTACAATGTGGTCGTGTTCCTTCATACGACAGGAGATGTTTTAAATGAAGCACAACAATTAGAGTTTAATCGTTGGATACAGTCTGGCGGTGGATTTGTGGGTATACATGCTGCTGCTGATACGGAATACGGCTGGCCATGGTATGGAGAACTAGTAGGTGCCTACTTCAATGGGCATCCATTAGAACCAAATGTTCGGGATGCCGTCGTTCGTCGAGTAGATAAAGAACATGAATCTTCTTCGATGCTACCTGATGATTGGGCTTGTAAAGATGAATGGTATAATTATAAAAATCTAAATCCAAATGTAACGGTCTTATTAAATCTAGATGAGTCCACTTATGAAGGCGGAACAAATGGGGAGAAACATCCCATCGCTTGGTATCATGAATTCGATGGTGGTCGGTCTTGGTATACTGGACTAGGGCATACAGCAGAGAGTTTTGAGAATCCATTATATTTAGAACATTTATGGGGTGGTATTAGCTATGCTGCGGGTGCGGGTGTGCCTGTTGACTATAATAGATCAACGGTAGCCCCAGAAGAAAATCGTTTTGTCAAAGAGGTCTTAGCCGATAATTTATTTGAGCCAACAGAATTAGAATTACTACCTAATGGCGATCTCTTATATACGCAAAGAAGAGGGGAGTTAATGTTGTACGAGGCAGACTTAGAGGATACAAGAATTGTCCATAAGCTAAACGTACATACAGAACATGAAGATGGCCTAATGGGTATTGCAATAGACCCTAATTTCAAACAAAACAACTGGATTTATTTATATTATTCTCCTGCTGGAAAAGAAGCGAAGCAGCACCTTTCTCGCTTTGAGTATAAGAATGGGGTCTTAGATACGCTCTCAGAAATCGTCGTATTGGAGGTAAAAACTCAGAGACAGGAATGTTGTCATACGGGTGGTTCTATAGAATTTGGTCCTGATGGGCATTTATTTTTATCTACAGGAGATAATACCAATCCATTTAATTCGGATGGTTTTTCGCCTAGTGATGAACAAAAGGATAGAGCACCTTGGGATGCACAAGGCTCTTCTGCCAATCCAAATGATTTAAGAGGAAAGGTCTTACGAATAAAGCCTTTGGCAGATGGTACTTATGAGATTCCCGAAGGAAATTTATTTCCAAAAGGAACTGCTGATACTCGCCCAGAAATATATGTAATGGGTTGTAGAAATCCTTATAGAATTGCAATCGATCAACGAACGAAATATGTGTATTGGGGAGATGTTGGTCCCGATGCAGGGAAGGATAGTTTAGGTCGTGGCCCAAGAGGATATGACGAGGTAAACCAAGCTAGACAAGCTGGCTTCTTTGGTTGGCCTTATTTTATTGGTGATAACTATGCCTACAATAACTATGATTTTGAAACTAAAAAATCATCCGATCCAAGAAATGTAAAAGCCCCTAAAAATAATTCTCCTAATAATACAGGTATTAAAAATTTGCCCGCTCCACAACCTGCTTATATTTGGTATCCTTATGCAGAGTCACCTGATTTCCCATTACTTGGTGATGGTGGTAGAAATGCAATGGCTGCAGGCGTTTATTACTATGACGACTATGCCGAAACAGATAAACGATATCCTTCTTATTATGATGGAAAATTATTTACCTATGATTGGATGAGGGGATGGTTCATGGCGGTTACAATGGATGAGCAAGGGGATTTACAAAAGATGGAACGCTTTCTACCAAGTATGAAATTTAATAATCCAATGGATGTATTATTTAGTCCAAATGGGGATATGTACATGCTAGAATATGGGACCTTGTGGTTTGAACAAAACGCTGATGCTCGGCTAGTCCATTTAAAATACATTGCAGGTAATAGAGCACCTGCTTCAAAAATAGAAACCGAAACTATTGCAGGAGCAGCGCCTTTAGCTATCAATTTCAAAGGTGGTTCCTCCGTAGACCCTGATGGCGATAAAATCACTTTCGAATGGTCCTTTGATTCAGAAGAAGTACAATCTACTGCTGCCGATCCTAGGCATACTTTTGACAGGCCTGGAGAATATGAAGTTAGCTTAACAACTACCGATGCCGAAGGAGAATCAGCTACGGTTAAACAAACCATTCTAGTCGGTAATGAAGTGCCCACTGTTGATTGGAATGTTGCTGGCAACACTTCTTTCTTCTCCGACAATCAAGTAGTCAACTATGAAATATTGGTGAAGGATGAAGAGGATGGGAGCATAGGCAATGGGATTGATCCAAATCGTATTAATGTATCCATTGATTATTTAGAAAGAGGAAGTGACATCACAGAAATAGCACAAGGACATCAAGCTATGTTGGAAGCGTCTAATTTTTTCTTAGGCAAAAAATTAATGGACAATTCAGATTGTGTGACCTGCCATCAACTAGAGAAAAAATCTATTGGCCCATCCTATAAGGATATTGCTTTGAAATACAAAACAGATAAAAAAGCAGTTGATTATTTAGCAGGTAGAATTATCAATGGTGGTGGTGGTATTTGGGGCGACCAAGCAATGGCTGCTCACCCACAATTAACTCAAAACGAATCAAAGCAAATGGTTCGATACATTCTTTCTTTAGAAGGCTGGCAAGGCGAGACAAAAGGCTTGCCTTATAAAGGTTCTTATGTCTTAAAAGATCACATTGGCAAAGAGGATGGTGGTGTGTATATGATGACGGCATCTTATACGGATAAAGGAGGAAAAGTGATCGGCCCGTTAACGGCTAGAAAGATGCTACAACTTCGTTCGCCAAAATTACCAGCAGTTAATTTCAGTACTATTGAAAAAGCTGCAAAAATGAAATTGGAAGCTGGACAGGTACCTGGTGTAGAAGAGGAATTAAACTTTATTATTGGTAATAAAAACGGCTATGTTTCTTATAAAGATATTGGACTGACAGGCGTTACTGATATTGAGTTAACGATTATGCAAGCTGCATCTTATTTTGGCGGTGGTGCGATTGAGTTAAGAATAGATGCTCCTGATGGGCCAGTTATCGGTACAGCGGATGTGGTGCAAGGTTTGACAGATATGGGTGCTGATGTACTTAATCTAGCCATTGAAAAAACAGCAGGTACGCATGAATTGTATGTCTTTTTTGATTCTAAGGATAGTGATAAGCCTGTTTGTACTTTGCTTAGCTTAGAATTTAAAATGGGGACGGTGCAGTAATTCTATTGTTAC
>JALZWC010000306.1 GCA_023300255.1 Saprospiraceae bacterium
GCAGACGTAACACAACTCTCTGAGTTGTGCATGTCTAGCTTGTACACAACTCAGAGAGTTGTGTTACAGCCATTCCACCAGTGAGAATTGAGCGGATACAACCTATAGATTGTCAGATATAAAAGCGGTAGCCATCCGACGATAAGGTTTGGACAATATTAGCAGTTTACCACTTTTTTAACTGATAAGATTTTCTCACACCGTCCAACTAAATAAGTCCCTAATACACTTCACTGCTTCTCTATTCAAACTTTAAATTACTACTAGAACGTTCTTCCCCAATGGAAATATTAATAATTTCTACTCGTCTTTCTCTAGACGCAGCAGGACTATATTTTCCATTGATCGGGTCATCTGGTATGTTTTTATCTGCTTTTCCTTCACCATGAGCTATTTCTTCTAGAAATAACTGTTTGCCGATGTATGGTGCAATTACCCCATTATTATAAGTTCTAAAATGATTCATTATCGTATTGACTCGTCGATTGCTTAAAAGCGCATTAGCAACAGGGTTTGCTAGTGGACTAGCATATCCTTGAATAGAAATCGTTGCGCTTTGTCCACTACGAAGAAAACTAATTAAAGCTTCTGAGAAAATACCTAAAGTGTCATAGTTGTTTCTCAAGTCACTTTCAAAGAAAGTGCGCACTTCTCTTTCTCCATCTTCTTTAGTAGCAGCGCCTGAATATTTCGCTATAAATTCGTTTTGCTTTCTATAATAAGGATAGAACAAATCTTCGTAATTACTACTAGTTGTAGTTTTGGAACTGTTATTTGCTCTAGGGGAGTTGTTATCAAAATAAAGGCTAATAGGAAGTATTTCATCTAATACATCAATATCTGTATTCAGGTAGAGTCGCTTGATCAATGTAGTACCTTTGTCAAGATCAGTAGTGTTAAAACACAAGGTATCATTGGTATATCCTATAGCACTTGCTACTAGACAATATTCCCTATTGTTTTGAATGGTGAAATTGGATAGATTACCTTCCTTTTTTTCTGTATAAGCAATGGACGCTGTAAGTACATTTTCTAGTTGCACAATTGCCCCATTTAGCGGGATTGCTACACCAGAACTTCTGTCAAAAACTAGCGCTTCTAAGGCTAGTCTAAAAATGCTAGGCTTTAATTTTATCTGCTTGATGATTTCTGTTGAAGTCTTTATGTTATTGGTATTAAAACAGAGCGTATCAGGATCATATCCTTCTTTAGTGGCTACTATTTGATACCAAGCATTTTTCTTTAAATCTACCTGATTGAATTCATTATTATCTATATGCGTTTCTTCAAAAAGATTGGATGGGTCTCCTGTACAATCAGCGTTTGACCATTCTATGATTTCTACTTTCGTTTCTAATAGTTGTTGGTCATTTTCGTCCAAAGCGATTACTTTTAAATCGATATGAAGAAAGTCAACAGCAAATATATCATCGCAGCCCATTTCTAATTCGTTGAGGCGAATGCATCCTTGTCTATTGGAAGAAAAATGGCCTTTATCGCCCGTTGGATCTAGTGTGAAATAGAGATCATTAAAACTACTATTTAATGGGTAGCCTTCATGCTTTACTGTATTGTCACTAAAACTAAAAATATCATAGCCTCCTAGGCCAGTGCGACTGTTCGTACTAAAATATAGGGTCTTACTAGGTGTATGATAAAAAGGAGTTACATCATTCCCTTTAGTACTGACCGTATGTTTTTTTACAGGGCCAAAATCTGCTACTAACACTTTACTATAGTAGATATCCATTCCACTTTCTTCCGCAGTTCGATTGGATACAAAGTATAAATATTCTTGTCCATCTTTGCTCAAACCTGTCGCAGGCTGGGTAGTGGAGGCATTGGGTACATTAATATGATCGGGCAATCTATGTGCTTTTCCCCAAGTATTATCTGCTTTTATATCTTTATAATATAATTGGCAATTTAACTGTCTAGATTTTCCGAGATAATTACATTGCGTAAAATAAATTCGGTCTTCATTTTGAGATAAAGCTATATGTGCTACTGTTTCGTTTTTCTTATTTATTTCTTCCACAACTTGTGCCCCCAAAGTGTCCTTACTTACTAATGTCTTAGCAAATAAACGGGGTGGGGATACTCGTTCTTTAGGTAATTCGTATTTTAAAGAAGAAAAGTAAAGTTCCTCCCCAATTAACAAGGGGGCAAAATCAGAATATTTAGAATTGACATGATCTCCTAAATGCCGAATATCATAATGAGCATCCATTAATTTTGTTCTTTCTAAAGCAAACCGACAATCTTCTTGATCCGTTTTTGCTAACCTTAAATAATGATTACTTAATGGTGGAGGGCATTCTAAAAATTGATCAAATAAAGGAATAGCCCCTTCATAATCTCCTTGTAATTTTTTCATAGCTCCCATCCAATAAATGGCTTGAGGAATATATGCTTTGTCTTCCAAACTATCTAAATGGATCGTTCTTTTATAACCGTCTTCTGCTAATCCATAAGCACCGAGTTTACGTGCTGCTTCAGCGAATAAGTATTGGTCTTTTACATCTAGACTATCATAGTTACTAGCACCAAAAAACTCATCATAGGTGTAATAATTAGAGCTGTCTAATGCTGCTAATACTGCTTTCTCAAAGGCGTTGATATCTTGAGCAACGACTGTTGTATTATAGCAAGTTAAAGTCAGTAATAGGTAATAGAAATATTTATTCATCTTTACTTTAAGTAATGAAGGCATAAGGAATGACGAAATAATAACTGTCTCAACTTGGCTTGCCCTTTTCCAGTCTTAGAAAGCCAAAAAAAGAGTCCATAACCCTGCTATGCACTAGTTTTTT